>DNFG01000392.1:0-27805 GCA_003487005.1 Bryobacterales bacterium | reverse complement strand
TCCGTCCCGCCGCGCGTGCCAGGTGCTCCACCGTCGTCCGCAACGCCCCGTAATCCCGCGTCGTTGACGAAATCACCGTCAACGGGTACTCCACTGCCGCCTGCTCCTGCCGCTGCGCCTTCGGCAACCCTTTCACCGCCCCCACCAGCCACTCCAGTCCCGCAATCCCATCCCGGACGTCCGCCGCCGGCGCCCCTCCCTCCATCACCGCCCGCGCAAACCGCCGCCACTGCTCGTCGTAGGATGCCTGCATCCCCCGCCCGTACGGCTTCACCCGCACCCGCCCCTTCGTCCCTTCCACCTCCACCGTGAACGTGTCACCACCCACCAGCGAAAGCCGTGCTTCGCAGACCGCCCCACCACCGAATCGCGCGTCCAGCCTCCCCGACTCGTCATCCAGCATGTGCGATTCCGACTCCGCTTTCACCTCCTCGGGCTCCTCTCCCAACAGAAATCGCCACAAATCCAGCTGATGCGACCCCAGATCTAGAAGCGATCCGCCCCCCTCCTCCCGCCGCCCCAGCCAGCTCCGCGCCGAATACCCCGACCCCGTCGTCCAGACTGACCGGATCTTCTCCACCCGCCCTAAATCTCCCCGCCTGATTCGGTTCCGCAGATCCACGAACCGCGGATGGCACCTCTGATTCAACCCGACCGCGCACACCCGGCCCGCCGCCTCCGCTGCCCTCCCGATCGCTCGCGCGTCCTCCACCCCCGCCGCCACAGGCTTCTCCAGCATCACGTGCCGCCCCGCCGCCAGCGCCGCCTCCGCCCCCTCGCGGTGCAATGCCGGCGGCGTCGCAATCAGCACCGCGTCGCACTCCACCCTCTCCAGTATCTCCCGGTAGTCCAGGTAGCCCGCCTTCAGCCCCGGCGACGGGTCCGCCGTCCCCACCACCTCGAATGCCCCCGTCCGTCGCAGTGCCGGTAAATGCAACTCTCTCGCCGCCCACCCCAGTCCAATCACCGCCAGCCTCGGCCTCGTGCCGCTCATCCGCCTGTCCTCCAGATCGCGCCGCCCCAATCGTCGTTCCAGAGGCAAGCTAGACTATAGGTTGCCATGACTCCCCTGCTGCTGGTGGAAGACGACCCCTCCGTCCGCTCCACCATCACCACCTTCCTCGAACTCGAAGGCTATGCCGTCGAGGCCGTCTCCTCCACCTCCGAGGCCCTCGCCCGCCTCGCCGCCAATCGCTACCCCATCGTCGTCTCCGATATCTACATCGACCAGCGCACCGGCATCGACGTCCTCAACGCCGCCCGCTCCGCCGACCCCAATGCCGCCGTTATTCTCATGTCCGCCCGCGGCAGCATGGAGACCGTCATGGCCGCCACCCGCGGCGGCGCCTTCGACTATATCGCCAAACCCTTTGAACTCGACTCCCTCCTCGAAATCATCAAACGTGCCGAAAACGCCGCCCGCCCTGACGAGGACGACGAGGACATCGACCCCGAGGATCCACTTCCCACCGAGATGATCGGCTCCTCCGCCAAACTCATCGACATCTACAAGACCATCTCGCGCGTCGCACCCACCGAGGCGCTCGTCCTCATCGAAGGCGAAACCGGCACCGGCAAGGAACTCATCGCCCACATGCTCCACGCCAACAGCCTCCGCGTCCAGCAGCCTTTCCTCCCCGTCGACTGCGCCTCCCTCGCCCCCTCCCTCATCGAAAGCGAACTCTTCGGCGCCGTGCGCGGCGCCTTCACCGGCGCCGACCGCGACCGCGCCGGCGTGTTCGAGGCCGCCAGCGGCGGCACCGTCTTCCTCGACGAAATCGGTGAGATCGACCTCAACTTCCAGCTCAAACTCCTCCGCTTCCTGCAGGAAAAAGAGATCCGCCCCCTCGGCTCCGCCAAACCCAAAAAGGTCGATGTCCGCATCATCGCCGCCACCAACCGGAACCTCCGCCGGATGGTCGACGAAGGCAAATTCCGCGAAGACCTCTGGTACCGTCTCGACGTCGTCCGCATCGAAGTCCCCCCCCTGCGCGAACGCCACGGCGATGTTCCCCTGCTCGCCGGCGCCTTCCTCAAACGCTACAACGCCCGCTACGCCATGGACGCCCGCCTCACCGAATCCGGAGTCCGCGCTCTCGAGGAATACACCTGGCCCGGCAACGTCCGCCAACTCCAGCACATGATGGAACGCCTCGTCATCCTCGCCCCCAGCGGACGAATCACGGAAGACGCCGTTGACGACGCCATCCGCTCCTCAAGCCCCCGCGAGCAGTCCGGCGAAACCCTTGCCGATACCGAAATGGAGCAGATCCGCAAAGTCCTCGCCGCCGCCGGGGGCAATAAATCCCGCGCCGCCCGCATTCTCGGCATCGAACGCAAGACCCTCTACCGCAAACTCGAACGCATGGGCCTTGCCTCCAGCGTCTGATTGCCCCGCGTAAATAACGGATAAGAATATCCGAAACCCGTAACTGGGGCCTATCCCTAAACGTCTGAACAAGTACAAGAGAGTTTGCAGCTCCAGATTCATAAAGCAGGAGTACAATGGGGCTGCCTGAGATCATACGGCCTTTGTATCTAATACCTACGGGAGGTCAAAACCATGTTCGAAACTCTCGACGACCGGATCAGGCAGGACGACAAGGAGACCACCAACCCACGCGAGAAGTACATGAAGTGGGCCATGACTCTGGTGGTGACGGTCCTTCTCTTCGGCGGCCTGTATGTGAGCATGCTGATGATGGAGCAGTAACGCTCCTCGGCACCTGACAGACGCAATCTGCACTAACCCATCTCCCGGAAGCGCCGAGCCACCGGCTCTATCCAGGAGTTGGCCGATGAAATGAAACGGGCCGGACAGGCTCCCCGGGTGTGTCCGTCGGTGGCAGGAGGATAGCTGCGCTTGCCTCCTCGACGGGACTGGGAGCCGTCCGGCCCGTTCGCTTCTATCGTCACGGCTTGCCCGCGTGCATGAGGCCTGTCCTGCCTCGCACCCCGCCGGCCGCCGTCCCCCCTCCCGCCCTAGAAGGCGCCCTCCGGAACCAGGTCCAGCGGACCCAACTGCGCCATCACTGATTTTACCGCTGTACGATACTCCGGACGCGGATTGTAAGTCTTCAGCAGCCCGTCCAGGTTCTTGTTACGGTACAAACGCGACCGGTTCAACCGCGACGCTACCCGGTAAATCCCCTCTCGCGAGGTCCGGAATCCCGTGTCGCCGTTGTCCCAGCCAAACATATTGTTGTTGCGGCTTGCCTTCCCGCCGGTGCTCTCCACCATGCTCAGGGATGGCAACAACCGCCAATCCAGATTGTTCTGGTCCGCCGCGGTCACAAAGTCCTCCGCATACACATGCGCCGGACAATCGCGTTCCAGAAAATACTCCTTGATTCGTAGAAGCCGGGGGTCAGTGGAGGTCGCTACTTCCGGCAAATGGGAATCGGGATCAGCCGTTCCCTGGGAAGCCAGCAAACCAAACACCACTACCAAACCTCTCGATATCGCTTTCGTCATCAATGCACAACCTCTCTGTGGGGTGATCCAGTTTCAGATGTTGACTTAATCTGGGTTCGCCGGACAGTGGCGATGACTGCTCGATCTCGAGCCAGGCAAGCGGGGCTTCAAAGCGCCGGTTGCCGTCATGACCGGCCGCGCCGGTGAGCGGGCCGGATAACGGATCAATGCGTACTGCGCATCCCCTTTATCTTACCATAAGCCAAACTTTTATCAAAACCTTTAAGTCTAATGAATACAACTGTTTACGCCTTCAGACCTCCACGTCCGATACAGTCAACCCTGTATTCCCGCCCCCAAACACCCATTACCTTCTCCTCGGCTTTCCCCGTCCTCTTTTGAGCCAAAATCCTGCTGGGGCTATCATGAAGAGCATGAAACTCGCCGCCCTCCTGCTCACTGCCTTACTCCTCCCCGGTTGCGCCCCCAAAGCCCCTGCCCCCATCCAGTCCCAGTTCCTCCACCACGTCTACTTTTGGTTGAACGAACCCAACAACCCCAATGCTCGCAACGAGTTTCTCGCCGCCATCCGCAAAATGCAGGCCATCCCCTCAATTCGTCATTCCGCCATCGGAACCCCCGCCGGCATCGAGCGTGACGTCTCCGATACCTCCTGGACCTTCTACTGGCTCGTCACATTCGACGACCGCGCCGGCTACGACATCTACGACAAACACCCTCTCCACGACGAATTCCGCACCAAATCCGCCCTCTGGAAGAAGGTCCTCGTCTACGACGTCATCCCTGAGAAATAGCCTCTAGCGAGGGAACTCCACCTCGACATCCACCACCGCCTCCCCCTCGCGGTGCACGAACTCCCGCCGCACATCCCGCCCCGGCGGGATCCCCGCCGCGAACACCGCCGCAATCCATCGCTCCACCACCTCCGGACTCGCCACCGCGCCCGGCGCCGCCGTCCACAACTTCCGTGCCCGCGCCTCGCCTTCCGCCTCCAAGCCGCGGATCCGCAGCGTCCCGAACGTGAACCGAGTCCCCGGTTCCAAACCCAACTCCAGCCACAACTCCTCGCCTTCCACCCCTTCCACCGTCGTCACCGCCCCCCGCAGGTAACCCTCCCGCGCCATCCTGTGCCGCAACCGGATCACCGCCTCCTCCACCCGCTTCCGGTTTGCGGTCAAGCCCACCGGAAACCGCGCCTCCTCTACCCACGCCTCCGCGCCCCCCTTCAACCGTACACCCGCCAGTTTCAGCGCCGGTCCCTCCTCCACCACCACACTTAACTGCACCGGATCCGTTCCTTCCACCCGGATCGCGCCAAACTCCACCCGCCAGACCCCCCGCTCCCCGAACACCGGCCGCAGCAAGCTATCCAGGATGTGCCGGAAGTCCTCTTCCTCGTACTCCCGCCCTTCCAACACTCCCCGCACCGCCGCCCACAAACGCCCCGACGGCGCCGTCCGCGTCCCCGTGAACGTCACCGACGCGATCTTCGGCCTCGAGACCACCGCCTCCTCAGCCTCCAGCGTTACCACCGCCCTCTCCATCACCGTGAACGTCACCCGCACGCCATCCGGGCCTGGTTGCAGATGATAATTTACCCGCTCGAACCACCCCGTCCGCATCAACCGCTCCGCCGCGGCCGCGACGGACGCCTTGTCCGCCGCCACGCCCACCGGCACCCCTGCCGCCTCGACGATCTCCGCCTCGCTCCGCGACGAAGCCCCCTTCACCACCACCTTCTCCACCGGCAGCGCCTGCGCCAGCAACAGCACCGCCGCGAATCCAGTCTGCAAGAGTCCGCTCACGTCCCCATCCTCGCCCAACCGGCGCCCCCGCGCCACCCCCTGCCGGCTAAGGCTTCGGCTTCCGGCCCTTCAGCGCCCGGATCAGGTCCGGCAGAAACTCCCGTCCGACGTTCATTCCCGCTTCCGTCAACGACCACATCCCGTAACTGACCGCCACGTTGTCCCACCCCTTCCAGCTCGGCGGCACCCACGTCCGCGATAGCTTCGAAGTGCCTACGGCGCCCACGAACCGCGACGTTGAAAACCGCAAACGCCCGTCGCCATTGCGGGCCAGGAACGTGTGCCCCAGCGCGTAACCCAACCTCGCGCCCACGCTCTCCTTCCGCGACCGGTAGTACGTGTTGTCCTCCCGCAAAGCCGCCGCCAGACCGTGAATCGCCGTACTTCGGATGTAATGCTGCGCGGCGTTGTTCGCGAACCGTTTGCCGTAACCCCTGAAATCCTGCGGCCACTCCTCCGGACGCCCCATGCCGTAGCTGATCGCCGCGCCCATGCCCGCCGCCAGCAAGGGCATCCCCGAGTACGTCTCCTTCGCGTACCGGACCAGCCGTTCTTCGCCCGTCGGCATCCGCCACGGTTCCGGCGCCGGTTTCGGCACGAAGTTGACCCACGCTGGCAACCCGCTCGTGTCCAGCGACGGGTCCGGCGGACCCGTCTGCGCCCCCAGCGCCGCCGCCATCAGGATAAGAACGGAAAGTACTCTCACTCCGCCATCCTAACAGCCACCCGCCAGCTTCAGGCAAGCCCAGTAGCCCGTGAATACCACCTCGCGCTCCCTTTCACCCCAAACCGGATCGAGCGTTTCCCGGCACCACCCTTCAATCTCCGCTTCAGCCGCCCCGGCGCGCATCGCGGCCGCCACGTTGGTTTCCGTCATCATGTAGCCCACATAGAAATCCCGGCTCAGTGTAACCCCCAATTCAAACCGCTCCGCCGCCTCGAGTTCAAAACCCGCCGCCAACCCGCCCAGGATCTCCGGGTCCAATGCCCGCGCTTCCGCGACCGGCGGCGGATACCGCCGCTGGAACTCCTCAAACCACTCCTGCAGACCGCCACCCTCCCGGAACCGCCGGCCCGGCGAAAAGTCATATACCAGCAAGGTCCCCTCCGGCGTCAACACCCGCAGCGCCTCCGGAAAGAACGCCTCCAGATCCACATAATTCAACGAACCCGCCGCCGTCATCAGTTCACAAGACCCGCCCGCCAGCGGCAATCGCTCCGCCGCCCCCGCCACGAACCATGCGCCGGGCGCCACCGCGCCACTCCCCCGCAACATCCCCGCGGCAGGTTCCACCCCGATCACCTCCTCCGCCATCCCCGCCAGCGCTTTCGTCGATACGCCAGCGCCGCAGCCCACATCCACAGCACGCCGGAATGGCAGCCGCCATCCCCGCGCCCTCGCCGCCAGCTCCATGACTCGCCGGTGCACCGGAGGCCGTCTCCGTGCATACCCCGCCGCCATCGCTTCCGTTGCAAATGGATTCGCCATACTCACTCACTCTATCCCGCCCCCGCAAAAAAACGGGACCGGCCGCCCGAAGGCCAGCCGGTCCCGTTTGGGAGGAGACTTCGCTCTCAATTCTTACTTCTTCAGAGTGCGGACGAAGGAAATCACGTCGTCCAACTGCGCCGGCGCCACGCCCTTCACGGGCTTCTTTTTGTCGGTCGGGCCCAACGACAGCTTCTTCAGCTCGTCGTCGCTCTTCTTCTGGACTTCGGCGCTGCCCAGGTCCTTCAGTTCCACCTTCAGGCTCTTGGCGATTGCCGGGTTGCCCTTGCCGTCGGCGGCGTGGCATTTCTGACACGTCTTCTGGTAGATGGCCTTGCCCTTGGCGGCGTCTCCCGCGGCAAAGGCGATCGTCACGCAAACAAAGGCGACTACGAAAAGGATAAGTATGGGTTTGTAGCGGATCATCGGATCTCCTACTCTCTTTATACACTATGACTCGCCCCGGTTGCAGCCGGTTTCATGCGAGTCGCTTCTTTTTCTACCCGGCCATCAGCCCTCCAGCCCGCGCCACTTTCAACGCTTCGATCGCCGCCCCCCGTGCTCCCGCCGTGTCGCCGTTCGGCATCACGACGATCGGGATGTCCGCCTGTTCTTCACGCTGATCCGGCATCGCTGCCCGTACCTCCCCGATGAACCACTCCTGAAACTCCCTGCCCGTCTCCAGCGCCCCCCCGCCGATCACCAGAGCGTCCGGATCGAACGTGTTGATCATCTCGTCGAAGAACAGGCCCATCGCGTGCGCCTGCACCCGGAACACCTCCCTGCACAGAGCATCCCCGCGTTCGGCCATCCCCCGCACCTTCTTTGCCGCCTGCCCCAGATCCTCCATCGCTCCCAGTTCATGCCCCGGAAACTTCGGCAAAAAGTACGGCAGCAGCGACTTCCCGATCGCCGTCAGCGAACACAGCGATTCCAGATCCCCCACCCGCCCGCAATTGCACACCGGCACCAGTCCCTCGATCCCCCGGATCGATTGATATGGCAGCAACACATGCCCCAGTTCGCCGCCAAATCCTCCGCGCCCCTTCACCACGTTGTCCTCGATAATCACCCCGCCCCCCAGGCCCGTCCCCACGATCGCAGAAATCGACGTCTTCCCCGAATGTGCCCCGAAAAGCGAGAAATGCCCCCACAATGCCCCCGCATTGCCGTCATTCAAGTACGTCACTGGCTTGCCCAACTTCGCCGCCAGCGCCCCCCGGATGTCAAAACCCGCCCACTCCGGATGCACGAAATTGGTGGATCCCCGCGCACTCAACACCCCGTTCGCGCTTGCCGGGCCCGGGGTGTCCAACCCCACCACTGTCACCTCCCCGACCGTCAATCCCGCCTGCTTCACCGCCATTTCCAGGCCGTCCGCGATCTGCTGCAGGCACACCGCCGGGCCCTCCTTCGACCGCGCCGGATGCTCGCAAAGCCCCTCGATCAGGAACTCCTCCTGCTCATTGATGATCGTGTAATTGATGGCGGTTCCGCCCAGATCCACTCCGGCGACGATATGCACGGCTTCACTCTCCTCAAGTCCAATCTCTTCGAGACCGGCGCGCAGCCTCTCGTTGCAGTATAAACATGCCGCTTCCCCTCTCGCCCGTGCATCCTTAACTTAATGGTCAACTCTGCCTCCCCCACCGAAACCGCAACCCTCGCCGGCGGCTGTTTCTGGTGTCTCGAAGCCGTTTTCCTCGACCTCAAAGGCGTCGTCTCCGTCGAATCCGGCTACATTGGCGGCCACCTCCCCAACCCCACCTACCAGGACATCTGCACTGGCATGACCGGCCACGCCGAAGCCGTCCGTATCGCATTCGACCCCGCCCTCATCTCCTACCCTCAACTCCTCGACATCTTCTTCGCCATCCACGATCCCACCACCCTCAACCGCCAGGGTCCCGACCACGGCCCCCAATACCGCTCCGCCATCTTCTACCACTCCGAGGACCAGCACGCCGCCGCCCGGTCCGCCATCGGCCAGTTGACCGCCGCCCGCGCTTTCGCCGACCCCATCGTCACCGAACTCACCCCCGCCCCCGAGTTCTTCCCCGCCGAGTTCTACCACCAGGATTACTACGCCAACCACCGCGCCCAACCCTACTGCCTCTTCGTCGTCACTCCCAAAGTCCTCAAGTTCCGCTCCCAGTTCGCCCACCTCCGCAAATCGCAGGACTGAAGCGCTACCATAACCCCATGCTCCGGGCACTCCCCCTCCTTCTGTTTTCCCTTTCGTTGACCGCCGCCGAACCCGATTGGGCGCAGGTCGAACAGGAGACCCTCCGCCACTTCCAGGCACTGCTGCGCATGGATACCCAGAACCCGCCCGGCAACGAATCGCAGGCCGCCGAGTATCTCAAGAAGGTGCTCGAAGCCGAAGGCATCCCCGTCAAACTCTTTACCCTCGAACCCAACCGCGCCAACCTCGTCGCCCGGCTCAAGGGCAGCGGCAAAAAACGCCCCCTCCTGCTGATGGCCCATACCGACGTCGTCCGCGTCCTCGCTGCCCTGTGGACCCACCCGCCGTTCTCCGCCACCCGCGACAGTGGCTACATTTATGGCCGCGGCGCAGTGGATGACAAGGACAACCTTGCCGCCGTCCTGATGACCATGCTGCTGCTCAAGCGCCACAACGTCCCTCTCGACCGCGACGTCATCTTCCTCGGCGAAGCCGGCGAGGAGGCGTCCACCCAGGTCGGCATCGAGTTCATGGTCCGCGAACACTGGTCTGAAATCGAGGCCGAAATCTGCCTCGCGGAAGGCGGCGCCGGCATCCGCCGCAAAGGGAAACCCGCCTATGTCACCGTCCAGACCGCCGAGAAAATCCCCTACGCCTTCAAACTCGCCGCCAAAGGACCCGCCGGCCACGGGTCCCGCCCCCTCAAGTCCAATTCCATCGCCCGCCTCTCGCAGGCGGTCGCGCGCATCGCCCAGTATCAGGCCCCGATGCGCATGAACGACACCACCCGCTACTACTTCGAACGCCTCGCCACCGTCAGCGCCCCCGAAGACGCCGCCCGCTACAACGCCCTCTACCACCCCGAAAAATCCGCCGAGGTCCAGCAGTATCTCGCCGATTACGAACCCGGGCACAACTCCATGCTCCGCACTTCGATCTCCCCCAACATGATCCGAGGCGGATTCCAGGTCAACGTCATCCCCTCCTCCTCCGAAGCCACCCTCGATGTCCGCGCCCTCCCCGATGAAAACATGGACGCCTTCCGCGCCACCATCGAAAAACTCGTCAACGACCCCCAGATCGAAGTCCTCAAGGAAGACCGCAACACCCGCCCCGCCGCGCCCCCCTCGCGCCTCGACCACGAAGCCTTCCCCGCCATCGAAGCCGCCTGGAAGCGCGTTTACCCCGGCATCACCACCATCCCCTCCATGTCCACCGGCGCCACCGACATGGCCTATCTCCGCGCCAAAGGCGTCCAGTGCTACGGCATCGGCCCCATGATCGATGAAGAGGACGGACCCCTCGGCTATGGCGCGCACTCCGACCAGGAACGCATCCTCGAAAAATCGCTCCACGAGTTCGTCCGCTTCAAATGGGACATCGTGAAGACCCTCGCCGGCGCGTCAGCCAACTGAAGAACCTACCTCGGACCGATTCGTCCTGATATACTCAGGGCAACTATTTACTCAGTCACTGTAGTAAATGGCCCGCGTGCGCCCCGGCACCTCAAGGAGTCACCCATGGCCAGCCCCAACACCCCCATCGAACGCCGCGGATTCTCCCGCTTCGCCTCCGCCGCGTTCGCCTCTGCCACCCTCCCCGCCTGGTCCGCCGGCAGCACCGCCCGCGTCCTTCGCGTCCACTCGCCCCAGGCCACCCGCCCCTGGGATTACGCCGCCAACGCCCCCTGGGATCACACCGTCGAAATGACCCCCGACCAGCCCGGCAAGATCAAGGAACGCTATTTCGACTACATCAACGCCGAAACCGTCGCCCAGATGCTCGACCTCGGCCTCCGCCAACTCACCGGCGCCCCCAACGCCACCGCCGCCTGGAAACTCCTCCTCCCCGATTTCGCCCCCACCCACAAAATCACCCTCAAGCTGAACATGAACAATGCCTCTTTCAATGAGGCCATCACCACCAATCGCATGGACCAGTCCATGCCCCTCGTCAATGCCGTCCTCGCCTCTTTGATCGACGGCCTCGGCGCCCGTCCCGCCCACATCACGCTTCTCGATGCCTCCCGCTGGTTCCACCCCGTGATCATGAAGGCCCGCTGCCGCTTCCCCGGCGTCCGCTGGGTCGATTCCAAGTCGCCCGACCGTTGGGACCCCTCCGAAGCCGTCGCCTTCACCCGCGACCCTCCTCTGCCCGGCGGCAATTTCTGGATGCCCCGCGATTATACCGGCGCCGACCACATCCTCAACTTCTGCCTCATGAAATCCCATGGCTGTGGCGTTACCGGCGCCATGAAAAGCCACTTCGGCTCCATTCCCTCTCCGAAAATGCTCCATGAAGGCATGGGCACGAAGAGCTACATCGCCGACCTCTGCGCCACCCCCTCGATCCGCAACAAAGTCCGCCTCAATCTGGTGGACGCCACCTTCGCCAACTGGTTCGGCCCCGTCTGGGCTCCCCGCCCCTGGAAATCCTTCCCCCAGCCCTCGCCGAACTCCCTTTTCCTCTCGCGGGACCCCGTCGCCCTCGACACCGTCATGCTCGACCACCTTCGCGACGAACTCAAACTCCAGGGCCCAAACGCCCCCGCGCACGTCCTCGACTGGGTCCACGGTTCCACCTTCCTCGAATACGCCATGAACCACCACGGCCTCGGGATCCACGAAGCCCGCCCCTACCGCCGCATCGACTACCGCGTGCTGGCGCTCTGAGCCAAATCAGAAAGGGCAGAACAGCCGGCACGGCCATTCCGCCCTCTTCATCCTTGACTACGGCTGCGCTACCCCACCCACTTCCAGTCCTTGCGGAATTTCGGCTTCAGGTACTCGTTCGCCGCCTTGTTGTTGGTGAACTCGCCCTTTGCCTCGTCCCACTTCAGCGGACCTTCGAACTTCATCGCGATCACGCCCAGCAGCATCCACGATACGAACGGGCCGGCCACCGAGAAGTTCGAACACGACGGCTCACCGCCCTTGCACGCCCGGATCCAGTCCCGGTAATGGCCCGGTGACCGCGACAGCATCTGCGGCGGCAACCGGTATTCGGCCATCCTCGCGTCGGGCAGCAACCGCGTCCGCTCGCCATAGCAACCGGTGGTGACCATGCCGCGCGAGCCCACGAACAGGCTCCCGTTCAGGTCCTTGTCTCCGATCAGTGTCCCCGCGGGCACGCCCGGAATCTGCGGCTGTTCCTTCACGCTGTCATACCACCACAGCGTCAGCGGCTTGAACGCCCCCCGCGCCGGGAAATCGAACCGGATCACGGTCTTGTGCGGGAAGACATATTGACCCACGCCTTCCTTCTTCACGCACTCCACCGACACCGGCGCGCCCAGCCGCAAGGCCATGTTCGGCGTCCCCAGAATGTGGCACGCCATGTCGCCGATCGCCCCGCAGCCATACTCGGGGAACGCCCGCCAGTGATGCGGGGCAATCGCCGGGCTGAACGGCCGGTCTTCCGCCGCGCCCAGCCATGCCTGCCAGTCCAGATGGGCCGGAACCGGCGCGGGCGCGGGCGTCACCTCGGGTGACTGCGGCCAGTACCGCCCCGGGCGGTCCGTCCACGCGTGCACCTCGGTCACATCCCCAATCTCGCCCGACCAGATGATCTCGGCGCACTCCCGCGCCCCGTAGTTCGAATAGCCCTGGTTGCCCATCTGCGTCGCCACGCCATGCTTGGCCGCGGCGGCCGCCAGTTCCTTTGCCTCCCACACCGTCCGCACCAGCGGCTTTTGGCAGTACACATGCTTGCCGCGCGCCATGGCCCACATCGACGCCGTCCCGTGCATGTGATCCGGACACGACACCGTCACCGCGTCAATCTGCTTCTCGTGCTTGTCCAGCATCTGCCGGAAATCCTTGTACCGCGGCACGTCCGGGAAGCGTTTGAAGGTCCGCTCCGCCCGTTTGTCGTCCGGGTCGCACAGCGCGATGATGTTCTCCGTCTCCGCGCAACTCGAGGTGTCGCTGAACCCCTTCCCCCCGGCGCCGATCGCCGCGATGTTCAACTTCTCGTTCGGGGACTTGTACCCCAGCTTGCTCAACGAAGGCGTACTCGAATAACCGGCCACTGGGACGGCCCCTGCCAGCAGGGAGCCATAGAAGAAGTGTCGGCGGGAAAACGAAGTCCGGGTTTGGTCTGACATAGCCATTGGCCCCTATGTTATCCGAAAAGTGAGACCAGAGAACATCCCCCGATTTCAAATTCTCTCAGCCACCTCCAACTCGTCCCCCGCCATCGGCGGATTGCTCCGGCCCGCTTTCCGCAGGATCGCCTTCGCCTTCTCCACATCCCCCTTCTCCGCCCGCCGCCGGAAAACTCCTCCGTCCGCGGCGCTGACAGCTTCTCCGCCACCGCCGCCTTCTTCTTCATCGCATGCCTCCTCTCTCCCTCCCGCAGGCCCTGAATTCAAAAGTATGCCTCACGGCTGCGAAAATGTTGGCGGCTCCGTCCGGGACGTCCCTTCCCTCGAATCGAATTGCTCCCGCACGTACAAGTATGGTTGTCCAGACTGGCTGAAGCACGGGCCCGAAGATAGGCCGCAGATGCCGCGAGTGGCACTTCCCATCACCGGGATGAGGATGTGAGAGCTTCCTCAGCGCGTCAAGTGACGAATCAACCGGGCAGACTCCGAACGCGATGTGAAATCCTTGATCTGCGTCTCGCCCAGACCCATCTCGTGGAGCAGGCAAGCTTGAAGGAGTAGCCTGACGACCTCAATCAGTCTTATCAGATCGGCGTCGGAAGCCGCGCCCTCCCTTAGGTTCTCGACGCGATGCGTGAGAAAGTTGCGGGTGTCGCAAATCTTTGAGGCCGTCGCCTTGCCATCAGGCAGGACATCGGCCAGTACGCACGCGAACTGCTTGAAAACTAGCTTGAGCCTCCTCCTCAAACTCAGTTCGTTGCTGAATTGGAGCTTCTCACCAAGCCACTGTCGGTCCTCAGGGGGGGCGGCTTCGATAATGCGTTCCAGCCTCGACTCGTGCACAGCTTTGGGCATGTCGGTATTCGGGTGGACGGAACGATGATACGCCTCCAGCGCCTGTACCAATGTAAGAAAACTCAGATCTTGATATTTGCTCGGATTGAACAGAGTGCCAAAGTTAAGCGCGCAGACGGTGTCTAGCCAGGCGCCGCTTGAATACCATTTTCTCAAGCAATCGGACTCCATCCCCGCAATCTCACTCAATGTAAACAAAGGCCTGGACGTTCTATTGCGTTGCCGCCGCGATGAATTCCGTATGGGTTGGTACATGATTCTCACTCGAGGACTTCGGCGCGCCTCTTGAGGCTTATCCGTCTCTATATTCGCCCATATCGATGAGATGCTAACAAGCCCGTTCGTGGCGAGGGCCAGAAAGTACTCGAATCGAGTGGCCGCCTGCCAGTAGTCTTCGAGGGTGTCGGAGTTCTCTCTCCGAATCTCCAGGTAGATGTCCTCCTGGAGCGCAACCCCGCGGCCGCTGTGCTGTTTGAGCCGATGCCCAAATCCTAGGGCTAGGTTCATTTCGCCTGCTGCTGAGAGCAGAACTCGCTTCGGTGGTGCTGTGTAGCCGATTCGCACCGTTGGACACTCAGCAGTACTCGTTTGAATGGCGGGGTGGTCAACAACTATGTTCCTCTTGCCAACCCAATCCAGAAGTTCGGGGAACCGAACCTGCCAGGAAGAGAAACGCATATCTTCAAGGTCGTCGAAGCGGGCACCCAGGAAGAGTATCGGCGCGTGATATATGCCCAAAGTCGGTCCGAATCCGGTGGCGAGCGGTATCCGTTCATGAATGCACATGGGGTGCAGTAGAGTTACGGGGATTCCATTTACTGTCTCGCCGAGAATTATGTCTGGCGCAGTTTCGGCATCCAGTCCCGTCAGCAGAGATCCGGCCAAAGAGAGGTGAGCCCCCTCTTGCCGCGAGAATCTCAGAGTGCCGAAAACACGCTTGTCATCCTTGTCATCGTGTCCCGGTAACCACCAATTGCCTTCACAGCGGAATTTCATGGAGCGGTCTCACCTGAACTATCTCGAAGGTGGCCGTGCCAGTCAACCTCTCCCCCCCAAAAACGAAGGGCGCCCTCGCCGGGGCGCCCTTCTCCATCCTGACCAAACCAGCAGCTACCGCTGAATCCGCGCCGACCCCCCCTGCGCGAACGCTTTCACGTGCTCCACAGTCGCCATCGTCGTGTCGCCAGGGAACGTCGTCAACAACGCCCCGTGCGCCCAGCCCAGCTTCAGTGCTTCCATCGGCTCTTCGCCGGCCAGAAGCCCGTAAATGAAGCCTGACGCAAAGCCGTCGCCGCCGCCCACGCGGTCGATCACGTCCAGTTCCGCCGTCGGCGCCTGATACGTCTGGCCGTCAATCCACGCCAC
This sequence comes from Bryobacterales bacterium, assembly GCA_003487005.1. Lineage (GTDB taxonomy): Bacteria > Acidobacteriota > Terriglobia > Bryobacterales > Bryobacteraceae > PNKE01. Next base: position 12,566 of record DNFG01000392.1, on the reverse strand, counting down.
CGCGCTCCAGCTATGCCGGTTCGTCGAATGCACCTCGCGCAGCGTCGTCGCCACGATCTTCACCTGCGGATGGCTCTTCACCACCGTGTCGATCATCGCGAAGAACTTCGACGGATCCAGCTTCGACTTCGACTCCACCTCCGGACCCGGCAGCCCCAGGCCCTTCTGCAGGTCCTCTTCATTGCCCACCAGCACGTCCACGTTCTCCACGATCCGCCGCATCGTCTCGACGGCCTTGTCCTCGCCGCCATGGACTGCCCACAACTTCGCCCGGAAGTTCAGATCGAAGCTGACCACTGCTCCGGCCGCCTTCGCCGCCTTCATCCCCTCGATGATCACCTCGCTGGTCGTCGGCGACAGAGCGGCGAAAATCCCGCCGGAGTGGAACCACCGCACGCCATTCGCAAAAATGGACGCCCAGTCGAAATCCCCCGGCTTCAACTGTGCCGCTGCTTCGTTGCAGCGGTTATAGAACACCACAGGCGCCCGCACGCCCTGACCGCGGTCCGAATAGACCGTCGCCATGTTCGGCCCGTTCACGCCGTTATGCTTGAAGTGCTTGTAAAACGGTTGCACCCCCATCGCCTTCACCCGCTCCGCGATCAAATCCCCGATCGGGTAGTCCACCATTGCCGACGCGATACCCGTCTTCAGCCGGAAACAGTCCGCCAGGTTCGCGGCCACGTTGAACTCCCCGCCGCTCACGTGGATGTCGCACCGGGTCGCCTTGCGGAACGGGATAATGCCCGGATCCAGCCGGTTCACCAGCGCTCCCAGCGATACCAGATCAAGCCCGCCCTCCGGGCGAATGGTCAGTCCGTATTTCATGCACTCTCTCCCTTGGGGATTCTAACTCCATGTTTATCGTAACAAAGACTCGGACCGCCACGTCTCAAACCCTGCAAAGCCCCCGGCACAAGCTACACTGATAAGTTTGGAGATTTCTTTACCAGCATGACCAACCTTTGGATGCGCCTCCTCGCCGCCGCTGCCCTCTTCGCGGCCATCGCTCCGGCTCAAACCACTTCCTCTTCGGCTCAGGACGAAGAACCCGCCGCCTTCCTTGACCAGAAGGAACGCCGCTTCCACTTCGGCGTCCGTGCCCGTTTCATCCCCATGAACATCCTCCGGAAGGGCGAACTCACCACTTCCACCGAAAATCCGCCCATCGAGTGGGAAACCAAACTCGATCGCAAAGTGCCCATCTTCGGCTACGGCATCACCGCCGAGTACCAGATCACCTCCTCCTTCGGTATCGCCGCGGACCTCCTGTTCCACCAGGTCCGCTACGAGATGCTCAACAACATCCGCACCGGCGTTCGCAACCCCAACTCCACCGTCGATAACCGCCGCGTCATCCAGATCCGCGAGAAGACTCGCGCCCAGTTTTTCGACCTCCCCGTCATCGTCCGCTGGCGTCCCACCGACGAGTACGGCGACCCCGCACGCTGGTTCCTCGGCCTTGGCCCTACCGTTCGCCAGGCTCGCAATGTACGCTCCTCCTGGGAACAGACTCAGCCCATCATCGATAATCCCATTACCTCCGGCGTCGCCCCCCACACCCGCCACATCTACGGCGCCACCGTCGCGGCCGGCATCACCGCCAAGGACGATTTCGGCATCCGCATCACCCCGGAAGTCCGTTATACCCGCTGGCTCGGCCAGAACTTCTCCAACTTCGCCGCCCGCACCAACCGCCACCAACTCCAGATCCTCATCGGCATCACCTTCTAAGACATGCGCCTTCCCCTCCTCCTCCTCGCCGCCGCCGGTCTCCTCGGCGCCCAGTCCACCCCCATCGCCTTCACCGGCGCCCGCATCATCCCCATTGCCGGCCCCGAAATTGCCTCCGGCACCGTCGTCGTCCACCAGGGCAAAATCACCGCCGTGGGCGGCCCCCAGACGGCCATCCCCCCCAACGCCCAGCGCATCAATGCCGCCGGCAAGGTCATCATGCCCGGCCTGGTCGATTCCCACTCCCACATCGGCCAGGTCGAAGGCGCCGACTCCACGGCCCCGCTTCAGCCCGACGTCCGCGTTCTCGATGCCCTGAACCCCCGCGCCTCCTCGATCAAACGCGCCCGCGCCGGTGGCATCACCACCGTCAATGTCATGCCCGGCTCCGGCCACCTGCTCTCCGGTCAGACCCTCTACATCAAACTGCGCCTCGCCGATACAGTCGATGGCCTTCTGATCCCCCTCCCCGACGGCACCCCCGCCGGCGGCATCAAAATGGCCAACGGCACCAACCCCCGCCGCAATGCCCCCTTCCCCGGCACCCGCGCCAAAGCCGCCGCCCTCGTCCGCGAACAGTTCATCAAGGCCCAGGAGTATCAGGCCAAAGTCGCGGCGGCCGCAGGCGATGCCTCCAAACTCCCGCCGCGCGACCTGCGCATGGAAGCCCTCGGCGAGGTCCTTTCCGGCAAGCGCGTCGTCCAGCATCACACCCACCGCCATGACGACATCCTGACCGTCCTCCGCCTGGCGAAGGAGTTCAATTTCCGTGTGGTTCTCCACCATGTCTCCGACGGCTGGGCCGTCGCCGGTGAGATCGCCAAAGCCAATACCCTCGGCGCTTCCCTGATTCTCATCGACTCCCCCGGCGGCAAACTCGAAGCGAAGGACAACCGCCTCGTTACCGGCGCCATCCTCGACCGCGCCGGCGTCAATACCGGCTTCCACACCGATGACGGGGTCACCGATTCCCGCTGGTTCTTCCGCATGGCCGCACTCGGCGTCCGCGCCGGCATGGCCCGCGACAAAGCCCTCTACGCCCTCACCATGGCGAACGCCAGAATGCTTGAACTGGAGAAGAGGGTCGGATCCCTCGAACCAGGCAAGGACGCCGATCTCATCATCCTCTCCGGCGACCCCCTGAGCGTCTACACCAAAGTCGAACAGACCTGGATCGAAGGCCAGAAGGTCTTCGACCTCGCGAACCCGGCGGACCGCCTCGCCCTCACCGGCGGCTATGGCGCCGGCAGTGACGGCGCCTTGATGCACCTCGATGAATGTGGCGGCTTCACCCTCGGCCTCGACTTCCGCAACATGAACCTCTCCGGAGACCTCAACTAATGACCCGCGTCCTCCTCGTCCTTGCCGCCCTCGCGCTCCCCGCGGCCGCCCAACTCGCTGTCCGGGGCGAGACCGTTTACACCATGACCGGCGCTCCCATCCAGAACGGCGTCGTCCTCGTCTCCGCCAACGGCACTATCGAACGTCTCGGCCCCGCTTCCCAGGTCACCATCCCCGCCGGCATGCGCACCCTTTCGGCCAAAGTCGTCATGCCCGGCCTGATCGACGCCCATGCAACCGCCGGCCTCTCCGGGGTCCTCAATCAACCCCACGACCAGGACCAGATCGAGCGCTCCGCCCCCATCCAGCCCGAACTCCGGGCCATCGATGCCTTCAACCCCCGTGACGAACTCATCACTTACCTGCGCAACTACGGCATCACCACCCTGCACACCGGCCACGGTCCTGGCGCCCTGATCTCCGGCCAGACCATGATCGTCAAGACCTGGGGCAACTCCGTCGAGGACGCCACCGTCGAACCCGTCTCCATGATCGCCGCCTCCCTCGGCAACCTCGCCCGCGCCCCCTCGGGCGCCCCCGGCACCCGCGCCAAGATGATCGCCATGCTGCGCACCGAACTCATCAAAGCCCGCGAATACGCCGCGAAGAAGGAAAAGCCCCGCGATCTCCGGATGGAAGCGCTCGTCGAAGTCGTTGAAGGCAAACGCCCCCTGCTCGTCACCGTCCACCGCGCCAATGACATCCTGACCGCGCTTCGCCTCGGCAAGGAATTCAACCTCAAACTCGTCCTCGACGGCGCGGCGGAAGCCCACGCTGTCCTGCCCGAGATCAAGGCTTCAGGCTATCCCGTCATCGTTCACCCCACCATGGCCCGCCCCGGCGGCGACATGGAGAACCTGACCCTCGAAATGGCCGCCAAACTGAAGGAAGCGGGCATCCCCTTCGCCCTCCAGTCCGGCTTTGAAGGCTACGTCCCGAAGACCCGTGTCGTTCTCTTCGAAGCCGCCCTCGCCGCGGCCCACGGCCTCGGCAAGGACAGCACCCTCGAAGCCCTGACCATCGGCGCCGCCCGTCTCCTCGGTATCGACGACCGCCTTGGCTCCCTCGCCCCCGGCAAACACGCCGACATCGCCCTCTACGACGGCGATCCTCTCGAATACACCACCCACTGCACCGCCGTCATCGGCCAGGGCCAGGTCCTCTTCGAAGGCGCCCAATAACCCCCCGGCCATCGGGACGACGCGAAGCCCGCTTGAGCCTCTGCTGTCAGCAGGCCAACCCTCTGAGCCCCATGGGACCGCCGGCCCCTCCCTGTCTGCCCGTCTATTGACCCGCATCAGCAGAAGGGGCCGCCGTGGGTTGCACCTGTGACGGCGGTGGTGTGGCGAATGCGCCCGCCTTGCCCTTCGTCTGGAAGAGTTCTGCCCAGCGGATGCGCCCGGTCAATTGCATGACGAAATAGAGCGTGATGATCGAGGCAATCGTCACGCAAAGTGCGCTATAACCCTTCAGGAAGAACGTGTACGAGAATCCCACCAGATAAAGAAACTGGAGCAGGCCGGCCTCACGCAGGGCGAAGCGCATCTCTACGACCAGCCGGAGATAACTCACCACGAGGAAGATGGAGACCGCCGAACTGATCAGGAAGGCGAGGTGGATATCGATCAAATCGGCCGTGTAGGCCAGTAATAGGTGAAACGCGAAGAACGCTGCGGCCAAGAAGAAGTAGTTCATCGGATGGATCTCGATGTTCTTCAGCAGCGTGAGGATGAACAGAAGGAAGAAGAAGAACATCAGGGAGACCGGCGCGAAAAAGGTGATCCGGCTCACCAGGTCCCCGGGCTGCAGCTTCTCCGGCATGGCCATGGCGATGTTCAGCCCGGAGAGCAGGCTGGCGTATTCCCAGCGAAGCTCCCAGCCGGAATCCTTCTTTCGGCGGGAGACCGGGGCGAGTGCGTTCTCCGGGAAGTCAATGTCGTCGAAATTGGTGGTCATGACTAGCGCGAGATCGTTCACACGTGTGGCCCCTTCGGCAAAGCGGTACGTCCACGAATCCAGCCCCTGTGACCGGTATCCAACACGCAGATCCACGGTTCCGCCTGGGGGGAGCTTCTCGCGCACGGTCAGCGTGCCCTTGTCGACTTCGGCCCCCAGTTCGCGTCCGTTCACCGTGGCCGTGAATCCGTCGTACAGCGCCTGGCCCTCTGGCAGTTCAAAAGTGAGAATCACGACCACCTCCTCGGTGGAAGTGTTCTGGAACCGGTATTGCCCGGCGAATTGAACGCCATAGGTGCTGTACCAGACCAGGCCCTTTCGCCGGTGATTCAGGTCCAGATCCACCTGTAGCCGGCTCTGCTGTAGGGGCAGGGCAAAGGTCTGCCTCGTGCGTCGCCTCCGGTTGGTTCCCTTTTCCTCTTTCTCCTCGCTGGAGGCCGAAGCCTCGCTTTCCGGAATGGCCTTCTGATAGGAGGCCACGGGTGGTGTCTGCACCTGGGGGCGGCCCCAGATGGAAGCGACGTTCTGACGCAAATGCCTGGACGATTCGTTCGTCCGGTGCAGGACGGAGCCGCCAAGGATCGCCCAGCCCACACAGGTGCAAATGTAAATGGAGATGATGCCGGCAATCCGGAACGTCATGCGAGCCTCCTTTGCGATCCGTTGTACGCGGCGGGAAGCGCGGGCAGCGGGTCCAGTCCGCCGAAGGTGCGGTTGCGCTGACGGTAGACGCGCATCGCCGCTCGCAGGTCCTGCTCACCAAAGTCAGGCCATAAGGTCGGCGTGAAGTGAAGCTCCGCGTAGGCGCTTTCCCAAAGAAGAAAATCGCTCAAGCGCTGTTCTCCGGCGGTGCGAATCAACAGGTCCACGTCCGGCAGCCTGCGGCCGGGAGTGCCCTGGACCGATGCCAGCGCGTAGGCAAACGCTTCGCGCGATGCGCAGTCAGGCCCGGCCAGCGCCGCCGCTTCCACCAGCGCATCCCGCGACGAGTAGTCCAGCGCGACGCGTAACGTGAGCCTCGTGCCGCGCCGCGTGCGTGATTCCGCTTCCTCGATTGCCGCACGGACAGACCGGGGAAGCCGGTCCCGGCGGCCGATCGCAAGCACCTCCACACCCTGGCGTTCGCAGCGCTCCACTTCCCGCCGCACGAAGTACTCCACCAGCGCCATCAGGCCGCTGACCTCCGGGGCGGGACGCTTCCAGTTATCCGCCGAAAAGGCGTACAGCGTGAGTGCGCGGATACCAAGGTCCGGGGCCACCTCGATGACACGCCGAGCCGCTTCCACGCCTTCGCGATGCCCCGCAATCCGGGGCATGCCTCTGGCCGTCGCCCAGCGGCCGTTGCCATCCATGATGATCGCCGCATGAACCGGCTTCTCTTCATGCCAAGTACTTTGCGTCATAAAGTAACTCCTCAAAAAAATACTACCCGCGGGCAGCTTCAATCAATCGCTCCATGTGATCCAGGTAACGTCCGAGTGCCGTGCGCCCCTGTTGGGAGAGGCGAAACGTGGTCTTCGGCATCCGCCCTTCAAACGCCTTCTCGCATTCGATGTACCCCGCCTCTTCGAGCTTTCGGGCGTGAATACTGAGGTTGCCATCGGTGATATCGAGCAGGCGTTTCAATTCGTTGAAGGTGAGCGAAGGATTCACGGCGAGGCTGCTGACGATGGCGAGGCGCACGCGTTCGTGGATGAGGTGGTCTGCGACAGGGGAGGAAACGACCCGCAAGGTTTCCCGAGGTGATGCGGGCTTCTCCGTCGCTCTTCGCGCTGCGTTCTTCGCCATTCAAACATCCTTTCGTCGAGGGGCGCCCAGGCTAGCCGTTATGTCGGCGTGCGATGTAGAGCCCGAAACCCAAGTGCAAACCGCCGAAGCCCGCCAGCATCAGCCATGGCGTTGCCGCCGGGGGAAGAAACAGGGCCAGCGCCCCCAGGAGGAAAAAGCACAGCCCCATCACCGGGAGACTTCGCACGGACGCCGATCCGCCCGTCACCACGCCGGCGCCATACAACAGAAGCCAGATGCCGCCCAGCAATGCCACATCGCCCCGTTGCAGAAGCACCAACGATATCAACAATGCGGCGATGAGCGGTGGGGCCAAATTCAGCACAAACTTCCGTGCGGACGCCGAGAATAGATACGTGCGCTGCCGCTGCGCCTTCCAGACAACCGAGGCGGCTCCCACCAGAACGGCTGTGGAAGCGATGCCGAGCCAGACCAGTGCCCACGTCATACTGCCACTGTACGGACGGCTCAGCAGAAAACCGAAACACCCCAGCGCACCCAGCGCGCACAGGCCCCAACCGGAAACCGCGGTAAACGAAGATGCGCCCTCCAAAGCCTGGCGGATGTAGCGAAGATTCTCGTGCGCCTGGTCGTGGATGCCCACGATCGGCGTTGGCTTGCGGGCTGGTTCCGGAAGGGCCACGACATCACTGTAGCAGAAGTCTGCGTTTCTGCCAAGTACTTTGTAGTGCCAAGTGGATGGGCGGATCATCCCGGCCGCTTCCCTTTCGAACTCGCTGCCCGGCCGTCCCCTCCTCAGTCCCTCTCTGCCCGCTTCGCCGCCACCCGCGAAACCACCCAATCCACTACCAGCGCCAAACAGGCCCCCACCCCGTTCGCGACATAATCGGCCGGATCGTACGTGTTCGCCATCACCCCAAATCCATCCGTCGCCTCGAACAGATTCACCACCGCCAACGCCACCGCCGCCGTCACCAGCCTCCTCTGCCTCAGCATGCGGCACGGATTGGCCATCACGAAGTAAACCGCAAACGACCCGGCCACATTCCCCCCGTGGTTGTGGACCAGTTCCGCCTGCGGCCCCCCAAGGCCCGCCTTCATCACGAGACCCGCCACCCCCACCAGCGCCAGCACCGCATTCCGCACCCGGAACGCCACCCCATCCACCGTCTCCATCGCAACACCCTCCCCCACCCAACATACCCGCCCGGCAGGCTCTCTGGCTGTCCAGATACGCCCAACGGCCCCTGAATTGTCCCTACGGCCTGGCGTCGAGAAAGTCGTTCACCATGGGGACGATGACGGGTATGCGCTGCATCAATGTCACGTGTGTGGTGTCGGGCAAAATGGCCAATCGCGATGCGGAGCGCGGCATCATGTCGCCGTGGATCTCGCCACCCTTCAGGCGATACATCTCCGCGACGTGCGCGAGCCGAACCCCATCCGCGTCGCCGTGGATGAAGAACATCGGCGCTTCGGTCGCCTTGAGCTTGTCGGCGCCGAAGTCGAACGGTTTCGAAGCCATCGCGACCACGCGCTTGACGAAGTTCGGGAACTGGTCTGGCGTCGGGCTCAGCTTCTTGTACTCGTCTTCAAGGGGCGAACCCTTGAAGACGTCCGCGCTGAGTTCCGCGATCGCGTCGAGCCCTTCCTCCACGAAGCCGTCGTGGCGGAACCTGGACGAAATGACGACCACCTTTCGCACCTTGTCCGGATGGCGGATCACACACTGCATCGCCACGGTCCCGCCCATGCTGTAACCGATGAGGTCCGCGCGCGGGATCTTGAGGTGATCGAGTAGCGCCGCCACATCCCCGGCGAGGTTTTCGTAGGTGAGGTCGCGTGGGATGTCCGCCGTGCGCCCATGACCTTGCATTTCGACGGCAATCACCGTACGCGTCTTGGACAACTCTTCGATCCACCCCGTCCAGTTGTTGGTGATGGTCATAAACGCGCCATGGAGCAGCACCACCGGATCGCCGCTGCCGTGGACTTCGTAGTACATATTGACTCCATTGACCTGTGCGTAGCGCGTCGTTGGCTTCTGCTGCGCCGGCACGGCAGCCATAACGAACGCCATCAGAAGCCAAGCTGTCTTCAGCACTGCCGAACGCCGCCTGGAAACACTTGCTTGATGGATTGGCTGCGTCATTTGCATCACCGGCATTACGCGCATACTCAATCACTCTACTTCCATTCCGGCGGAGGCGTCAGTCTGATACGAGCCCTTGACCATCTCGACGAATTCCCGCTCCGCCCTGCCTCCTTCGCGACCCCCGCCACGAAATCAAGTGCGCCGGCAACCTCCAAACCCAACCCCGCGCCAGTTTTGCCCCCGAACCGGGCCAATCCACATCCTCCTCGACCATCTCCAACCGCTGCCATCCCGCCTCTCACGCCAGGTCCGGGTCCGCTAGCCCCGCGAATCCCCCCAAAGTTCCAGTCCAGACCTGGGAACTCGTCCATTTCGCGACGGAGCCAGATCCGTCTGACACCTTCGCCACCACCTCAACCCGCGCCTCGATGTCGGCAAAACCCTCAATCCGCCCGCCGTCCCGTCAACCACTCAATCGCGAAGCCGCAGATAGCCGGAGGCGTGGCTTCCAGTGACTTCAGCGATCATCAGTTCACGCTTTTGACCGGCCTGGTAGAAGACAACAGGCTCTTTCACGGGCTGATTTCGGAGCCAGATCGTGCGTTTGTCCGGCAGAACCCAGAGCCACCCATTCACCCGCCGGGCCGGCTCGTCAATGGTTGTCACGCCGATCGAAATCCCCGACACCAACGTCCGGCTCCGGCTCTCCGCGACTTTGAAGTTGATCCTCCCCGGCTCGTGAGAGTCCACGGTGCGGCGCACCTTCGGTCGCGGGTCTCGCACGACTGTCTGAACCTCCGGCGCCTCCGCCTCGGCCCGCTTCTGCAACTCCGCCAGATTCGACCCCGCCGGGATCTGCGAAACCAGCCGCGCCTTCACAATAAACCGGTCGGGGGCGGAACCGATGAAGTCGAACGGATAGCACGTCACCAGCGTCAACTCCGGATAAAGCCCCGCTTCCAGCACGTGGACTGCGTCCGGCTTCACCACCTGTGTCGAGGTCACCATGTACGTGAAGCGCGCCTCGGGCGCCTCGAACTCGATCTCATCGCCGGTACGGATCCCCGCCAGGCCGCGAAAGAAAGTGTCGCGATGGCCCGCCACTCCCACATTCCCGTTTTGACCCGGCAGCGCCGTCCCGGGAATGTGCCCGGTGGCCAGGGCGAGTGTCTGTTCGCTGGTTCCTTCCCGGACCGTGGCTTTCAGATTCAGGCGCGGGATCATGATCCGGCCCATGACCTCGCTGCTGCCCGGAACCCGAGGCTGGATCGGCGGGCCGGGATCGATCCGCGGCTCTGGTCGCTGCGGCGAGGCGGGAACCCGGCCCGCGAACCGCCGGAGCTCCACAATCATGCGCTCCCGTTGATCCTCGAGATACTCTTTTACCCGGACCGTCTCGCCACGCGATAGCCTCTCATACACCCAGTTGTCCCAGCTCTGTCCCAGGTGCATCGCGAGGATCGACGCCAGCCACACACCGATGCCGGCTATCCCCAGCAGCAACAGTATCCGCTCCAGCCACTGTCTCGAGCTAGCCTTCATCTTCCAATTCGCCAACGCGATATCCGCGCCTCGTCCGGACTCTCAATCTCCCAAGCTGCGGATGGCGCACACGCACGTCGATCCGCCTCACGCCAATGTTCCCGTCCCGCCGCTCGGGAATGTAACCAATTGTGTAGCGCGACCGGATTCCCTTCGCGATCTGCCTGCACACCGTCAGAACCTGCTCGGGACTGGAAGGCAGTGACGCCTCGCCGCCGCTGAGCCTGGCAACCCTCCGCAGGAATCCCGGATCACGGTCGGGATCTTCCGGGCTGTAAAGCCCAATCGTATAAATGGTGGCGACGCTCTGTTCCACCGCCTCGATCGCCTCGCTCCTCTTTCGCCGGCTGGCCGTGTCGCCGCCGTCACTCAGCAGGACGATCGTCTTCCTGCCCCGCTTGCCTTTCCGGACATGCATCAGGGCTTCACATAGCCCGTCGTACAGCGCAGTCCTTCCGCCGGGTGTCACGCTGCCGAGCGCTCTCAACAGCACCTGTCTGTCGCTCGCAAAGGGAAGTCTCGCCGGCAGCCCGGTCTTCACCGTGTCGCTGAAGTGCAGGATGAACACTTCGTCCTGCGGGTGGCTCCCCTCAATCAGCGCACGAGCGCCATGCATCACCTCGTTGTACTTGGGCATCATACTGAGACTCTGGTCCAGCAAGATGCCCATCGTCACCGGACTGTCCTCGGCGTCAAAGACCGTGATCTTCTGTGGCCTGCCATCCTCCAGAATAGTGAAGTTCTCCGGGGCTAACCCCGGCACAAACTTCCCTTCGCTGCTTTTCACGCCCACATCCAGCAACACCAGCACCGCTTCGGAGCGGAACGTGGCCTCGTCGTCAGAATCCCGCTGCCGCCGCTTCGGCTTGGCTTTCTGACCCGTCGTCCCCGGGGCTGCGAAGAGCATGGAGCCGGCGCATGCGGCCCATAAACTTAGCACTGCACTACGCCGGTCCATGCAACTCCTCCACTCACCCCCGGCGAAGCAGCGCGAAGCCAGCCAACGACAACAGCCCGGCGAATCCGGCCAACGGAAACCAGGTTGCCGTGTTCGGCAATTCCAGCGGCGGATCCTGCGGCGCTGCCTCGGCCATTTCGGTTGGCTCATCAACGTCTGCGGCGGGCGCCGGCTCGGCTCGGGCCATCAGATCAGGCTCCTGACGTTCAGGTTCCTGCGAGAACGCCTGAGTCGCGGGCCCAGATTCCACAGGTGGGTCGATCACAGTCTGCGGAGCCGGTTCGGCTGGCATCTCGATGAGCCGCGGCGGCGGTGCGGCCATCGCAATCTGCTGCAGATGCTTCGGGTACCGGAATTCCCGGCCAGTCGTGTCGCCCGGGTAATACCACGCCCGCATCGCCTTCACCGAGCCCGCCGGCGTTTCGTGGAACGTGAACTGCGATCCGTCCGTTGGCCGCGCCCGGTACGTCGGGATGGCCATGATCGTGTCGATCACCCGGTCCTCATCGCGGTTGAAAATGTGTACGATATGCCGGTTGGAACTGGAGTCGTTGAGCTTCATCACATACGTCCCCGGCTCCAGGTACGTTTCCTGCACCTGAATCGGCTCCCGGACGGTCAGGATGGTCTTTTTGTTCCAGACGTCCGCCTTCGCGTTCCCTCCAGTGGTTGTCAAAACAGCAACGAGCACCACGACGGCAGCCAATCCGATTCGCCATCCGCTTCGAGCAAGTCTGCTTTTCGTCATCGTTTCAATAACTCCTTCTCGATTCGGGTTTTTCCAGGCTGCGGCGTTCACTACTGCGAAGGCTGCCGCGGCCACACACGGTCATTTCCTGCAAGGAGGCTTCCAATTGACCAACCGCCGTGAAATGAACGATTTCCCCCCTGGAATTCGCGATCTTGGCATTGGAGAGACTTTCCGGGTGGGAAATTTTGTCCGGGGTTTTCCTCCAATTGCGGCCAGAAATGCCCATTTCAGCTTTACAAGTATTTCCGGGAGTTGCCCCACACCCGTTTGGCTGCGCCGAAGGCGCCAACTGACCGGGGCGGAGCGGCCCCTTTTCGTCGCACCCGCCCATGCGCACGGATACGTTGACACGCCTTCAAGAAAAAGTAATCTTTGTGGTATCAGTACTTTACCGCCGCAACCTGCAAAATCCCGACACTCCGCATGCGAAAGTGAGTACC
>DNFG01000364.1 GCA_003487005.1 Bryobacterales bacterium | reverse complement strand
CCACTCCCTTCCCCTACACGCCGCTCTTCCGATCTGCCGGCACCTGCCGGCGGCGGACGACGGTCGCGGCGAGGGTTGCGGCGCGGTTCGTCGTTCCGGCCCCGGCGAATGAACATATCGGCCGGTGCTTCTCCCTTGTAGACCCAGCACTTGATTCCGATCGCCCCGTACGTGGTCCGGGCTTCCGAGAAACCGTAATCGATGTCGGCACGCAGGGTGTGCAGGGGCAGCTGACCTTGCAGGTACCACTCGCTGCGAGCGATCTCAGCGCCGTTCAAGCGGCCCGAAACGCGAACCTTGATCCCCTTGCAGCCGAAGCGCAACGCGCTTTCGACGGCCTTTCGCATTGCGCGGCGAAACGCTACGCGCTTTTCCAATTGCAGCGCGATCGACTCCGCCACCAGTTGTGCGTCCATCTCCGGCTTGTGCACTTCCTGGATGTCGATGAAGACTTCGCGCTTGGTTTGCGCCGCAATTTCCTGTTTCAGCTTTTCGATCTCGGCACCCTTGCGGCCAATGATGAGACCGGGGCGGGACGTGTGGATCGTGATCCGCAGCTTCGAGCCGCCAGGACGCTCGACCTCAATCGCGCTCACGCCGGCCGACTTCAGCCGCTTCTTGAGGTTCTCTTTCAGGTCGAGATCCTCGTGCAGCAGTTGTGCGTAGTCCTGCGTGGCAAACCAGCGCGACCGCCAGTTCTTCGTGACGCCCAACCGGAACCCGTAGGGATGTACTTTTTGACCCATGCTGTCTCCGCTACTCCTTGCTGGCCTCGACGGCCGCGGCCGCGCCTTTTTCGCCGACTTTGACGACAATGTGGGACGACCGGCGCTGGTAACGGTAGGCCCGGCCCATCGGCGCCGGCCGCACCCGTTTCATCCGCGGCCCTTCGTTCACGTAGGCCTCGGTCACGATCAACGTATCCACGTCCACATCACTGTTCTGGTTCTCCGCGTTCGCAATTGCGCTCCGCAGCACCTTCTCCACCGCCGGAGCGATCCGCTTGTTGGTGGTCTTCAGGATCGTAATCGCTTCACCGGCCTTGGCCCCACGAATCAGATCCACCACCAGACGCGCTTTCTGCGCCGAGATTCGAACGTATCTGGCTTCCGCTTTGGCTTGCATGCTCGTTCTCTCGCTTCCTCTCCGGCTAGCGGCCCGATTTGTCCTTGCCTACGTGACCCTTGAAGGTCCGCGTTGGCGCAAACTCACCCAATTTGTGGCCCACCATGTTCTCCGTCACATACACCGGGATGAACTTCTTGCCGTTATGCACCGCAATGGTGTGGCCGATGAAGTCCGGGATGATCGTCGAACGGCGGCTCCAGGTCCGGACCACCTTCTTCTCGCTCTTCGCATTCAGTACCGCCAGCTTTTCGACCAGGTGGTCGTCGGCAAACGGCCCTTTTTTGAGTGAACGGCTCATCTGAAGATCCTTCCTCGCTCCCTACTTCTTGCCGTACTTCTTGCCGTGACGGCTGGTGACAATCTGATTGTCGGTCCGCTTATTGTTGCGGGTCCGGAAACCGCGTGTCGGCTGGCCCCAAGGGGTCACCGGATGTCGGCCACCGGAGGTGCGACCCTCGCCACCACCGTGCGGGTGGTCGACAGGATTCATCGAAACGCCGCGGTTATGGGGACGCCGGCCTAACCACCGCGTGCGTCCGGCCTTGCCCAGCGTCACATTTTCATGATCCGTATTGCCGACCTGCCCGATCGTGGCATAGCAATTCACCGGGATTCGACGGATTTCTCCGGAAGGCAGCTTCAGCAAGCCAATCCCGCCGTCGCGAGACACCAGTTGAGCGCTCGTCCCAGCGGCGCGGCACATCTGCGCGCCCTTCCCGGGACGCAGTTCGATACAGTGAATCACGGTACCGGCGGGGATCTTCTCAATCGGCAGGGCATTGCCGACGATGATGTCCGCCTCCGGGCCAGACACTACAGTGGTCCCGACTTCCAAGCCCACCGGGGCCAGGATATAGCGTTTCTCGCCGTCCACGTAGTGGAGCAGGGCGATATGGGCAGTCCGGTTGGGATCGTACTCGATCGAAGCCACTTTCGCGGGGACGCCGATCTTGTTCCGCTTGAAATCGATCGCCCGGTAGGTCTGTTTGTGTCCGCCGCCGCGGAACCGGATCGTGACCCGGCCTTTGTTGTTGCGGCCGCCCGACTTCTGCAGTCCGACTGTCAGGCTCTTTTCCGGCGTTTCTTTGGTAATCTCCTCGCGCTTGAGGACGGTCATCGTCCTGCGCGTGGGCGTTGTGGGCCGGAATGATTTGATTGGCATAGGGTTTCGCCTTCCTCTGGTCTTCCGCCTTGACGGCTTACACCATCTCCGCGTACTCAGGCGTCTTCTGGCCCGCCTTCAAGCGGACGAACGCCTTCTTCCAATCCGGACGGTAGCCGGCATAACGGCCCCGGCGGCGCAGTTTGCCTTCAAATGTCGCCGTCCGGACATCCTCAACCTTCACCTTGAAGAGCTTTTCGACGGCGTTCCGGACCTCAGTCTTCGTCGCGTCCTTGTGCACTTCAAAGCACAGGGTTTGCTCCTCATCTTTCTTCTGCACGCCCTTCTCAGTTACGATCGGACGGAGAATCACCTGGTAGATGTTCATTGCGCCAACGCCTCCGACAGCTTGCGCGCGGCTGCCTCGCTCATCAACACAACCTTGTGCGCGAGAAGGTCGTAGGTGGTGACTTCGCGCGTAACCACCAGCTTCACACCCGGGATGTTTCGGGAACCGAGCGACACATTGCGTTCGGGCTCACCCGTTTCCACCAGCAGAACCGTCCGGTCGGCTTCAAGAGACTTGAGCGCCGCAGCGACCGTCTTTGTCTTGTGATCGGCGAACGTGAATCCGGACAACACCTTGAGTTCGCCATCCCGCAGCTTGGCGGTGAGTGCGGAGCGCAAGGCGCCCTGGATCATCTTCTTGTTCAGGCGATAGCTGTAATCTCGCGGTTGGGGACCATGGGTAGTGCCACCGTGGCGCCATAGCGGGCTTCTGACCGAACCCACGCGGGCCCGGCCCGTCCCCTTCTGCCGCCATAGTTTCTTACCGGAACCGGCCACTTCCCAGCGGTTCTTCGTCTTCGCCGTGCCGCTGCGCTGCCCGGCCAGATAGTGACGAACGCTCTCGTAGATCAGGTTTTCGTTGACCGGCGCGCCGAACACGGCGTCGGACAGGTCCACTTCCCCGACCTTCTGGTTCTTAATATCGATGACATCGACCTTCGGCATGACTCGCTTACCTCTTCGCCCGGCGGACAATCACGTAGCCGCCATTCGGCCCGGGCACCGCGCCCTTGACCATCAACACGTTATCTTCGAGGTCCACATCGATCACTTCGAGATTCCGGACCGTCACCTGCGCGTGGCCCATCTGGCCGGCCATCCGGGTTCCGGGGAACACGCGGGACGGGAAGCTCGACGCCCCAATGGAACCCGGAGCCCGCTTGTGCATCGAGCCGTGCGTGGCTTCACCGCCGCGGAAGTTATGACGCTTCACCACACCCGCGAAACCTCGTCCCTTGCTCGTGCCGGTGACGTCCACTTTGTCGGCGGGTTTGAACTGGTCCACCAGCACCTGGTCTCCCGCTTTCGGATCACCAGCACCCGGACGCAGTTTGAATTCGCGCACCATCCGCACGCCTTCGGCGCCGGATTTCTTGAAGTGCCCGGCCATCGGCTTGTTCGGCTTCCTGGCAAACTCTACCAGGCCCAATTGAACCGCGTCGTAGCCATCGTTGGTCGGCGTCTTGCGCTGCACGACAACACACGGGCCGGCTTTGAGCAGCGTCACCGGGACCACCTGCCCGTCAGGCCGGAACACCTGCGTCATTCCAATCTTTTTGCCAATGATTCCTGGGCTCATACTCGCTCGGTTCCCATCCCGGCGGTCTCTGGACCGCCGGCCTTTCCTCACTGCCTGGCTCTCTGCTCTTCCGCGCTACCGGCGCGGCTCGTACCGGGCGTCTCCGCCCAGCCAGACGGCCTGTTCCTACTTGGCTCCCTTGTGGTAGGCCTTGATTTCAACATCCACCCCGGCCGGCAGATCCAGCCGCGACAACGCGTCCACCGTATCCTGAGTGGGTTCCAAAATATCGAGGAGCCGCTTGTGGGTGCGGATCTCGAACTGCTCCCGCGACTTCTTGTCCACGTGCGGCGACCGGTTCACCGTGTAGGAGTTCCGCACCGTCGGCAGCGGGATCGGACCCGCCACCTGGGCGCCGGCGCGCCGCGCCGTCTCTACGATCTCCGACGTCGACTGATCCAACAGCCGGTGATCGTAAGCCTTCAGCCGAATGCGAATCCGCTTTGTGATGCTCTGCGCCATTGATTCCTCTGCGGGGCGACGAGGACGCGATCCATGAGGACCACGCCCTCCGCGCTCACTCTTCCTGCTAGTCGATCACCTCGGA
>DNFG01000045.1 GCA_003487005.1 Bryobacterales bacterium | reverse complement strand
GTTCAGCGTGTGCTCTTCCGATCCTCTTTTTTCGAGTCGTGGCGGGAGTTCCATTTCGCAATTGTTTGCCTTGTCGTGCGGCTCATTTGATCGAGACGCTCCGGCGGGACCGCGAAAGAAATCGACTGTCCATTGACCATCCGGGTGGCGTGCCAGCCGGCGAACAGCCCGTGCTCGTCGTGGAGTGGTCCGCTGGTTCCCGTCGCCGGCAAGCCCTCCAGGCGAGCAATCAACCCGAAGGCGCCGGACTCCTTTGCCTCCGTCATTTTCGCCGCTCGCCCGCTCACCTGCATCCGCACGGACCCGAACGAACTGACATCCGGTCCGACGGGCGCCTGTGCGCCCACCCAAACTTCCACCACCCCCGCATCCATGTCTTCACCGGTCACCCACAACACGGGATGCAACCGCCCATCGCCGTCCTGCACCATCGCCCGCTCCGCCGCATAGAGTGCTTCCAGCGGCGCCAGCGCCAGTCCTCCTGACCGGAAGACGGCCGGAGCATCCGCCAGCAGGGCGCCGCCGGCCGCGAAGGACAACAGCCGGGGCTCACCCGCCAGGGCGGGCAGCGCCAGCAACAGGCTGAGGCACACCATCCGCATGTTCACTCCGACGCGCCCCTCAACCGGGACGTTGCACCCATTTTGTACCATGAAAGATTCAGGCAACCCATGGAATCTCCAGTCGAAGATCTTAAGAAGACAGTCAATCTGCCGCGGACGGACTTCCCGATGAAGGCCAATCTGCCCACCACCGAGCCCAAACTGCTCGAACGGTGGGAATCCGAAGGCCTCTATCGCCAAATCCGTGAAGCCGCGCAGGGCCGGCCCACTTACATCCTGCACGACGGCCCCCCCTACGCCAACGGCAACATTCACATGGGCACCGCCTTCAACAAGACGTTGAAGGATTTCATCGTCAAATCGAAATCGATGGCCGGCTTCGACGCTCCTTTCGTGCCGGGTTGGGATTGCCACGGCCTCCCCATCGAATTCAAGGTCGATAGCGAACTCGGGTCGAAGAAGGCTCAAATGACCACGGCGCAGATTCGTGGCGTCTGCCGGCGGTATGCCGAGAAGTACGTCGACATCCACCGCCGCGAATTCAAGCGCCTGGGCGTCTTCGGCCGCTGGGAAGACCCCTACCTGACGATGAGCGCCCAGTATGAGAGCGTCATCGCCCGCGCCTTCGTCGACTTCCTCGATCGCGGCTATGTCTACAAAGGCCTCAAGCCCGTCAACTGGTGTTTGAGCTGCAAAACCGCCCTTGCTGAAGCTGAGGTCGAGTACGAGGATCATTCCAGCCCCTCCATCTGGGTCCGGTTTGCACTGACCAGCGACCCTGCCGCGCTCGACCCCGCCCTCGCCGGCCGCAGCGTCTTCGGGATGATCTGGACCACCACCCCCTGGACCATCCCCGCCAATGTCGCCCTCGCCTTCCATCCGCGCCTCGACTATGTCGCCGTGGAAGCCCGAGGCGACGTGTACATCGTGGCCGAAGGGTTGGTTGCCGCCACGGCGGAAAATTGCGGCTGGCCCGAGTACACCATCCTGGCCCGGCTGAAAGGCGAACGCCTCGAACACACCAAATTCGCCCATCCGCTGCTTGAACGGGAAAGCGTCGGTGTGCTGGCCGACTATGTGACCCTCGAACAGGGCACCGGCGTTGTCCACACGGCCCCCGGTCATGGCCAGGAGGACTACGTCACAGGCCAACGCTATGGCCTGCCCACGTACTGCCCCGTCGATGCCGCCGGACAGTTCTTCCAGGCCGAGGGGGCGTCCGGGGTGATCCCGGCCGTCCTGCTGGGCCAGACCGTCTGGGACGCCAATCCGCTCGTCGTCAATCTGCTTCGCGAAGCCGGCGCCCTCTGCGGGCACAAGTCGCTGGGTCACAGCTATCCGCACTGCTGGCGCTGCCACAAACCGACGATCTTCCGCGCCACCGAGCAGTGGTTCATCGGGATGGACCAGAAGGGCCAGTCCGAGCAGACCCTCCGCCAGGACGCCCTCGACTCCATCAAGCAGATCGACTGGCACCCCGAATGGGGCGAAGAGCGCATCTCGAACATGATCGCGGGCCGCCCCGACTGGTGCATTTCGCGCCAGCGAGTCTGGGGTGTGCCGATCACCGTTTTCTATTGCGAGGATTGCGGCGAACCGCTCACGGACCGCGAACACCTCGATCGTGTCGTTGACCAGTTCGCCGAACACACCGCCGACATCTGGTACACCAAAACCGCCGGGGAACTCCTTGGCCCTGGCGTGCACTGCGCCAAATGTGGCAGCGGCCGCTTTCGCAAGGAGAGCGACATCCTGGACGTCTGGTTCGACTCCGGATCCAGCCACCTCGCCGTCCTGTGCGAACGCTTCAATCTACCCTGGCCCGCCGACCTTTACGTAGAGGGCGGCGACCAGTACCGGGGCTGGTTCCACAGTTCGCTGCTCGTTGGCGTCGGCCTGCGCGGCGGCGCCCCGTATCGCAACTGCGCCACCCATGGCTGGACCCTCGATGCCGACGGCCGCGCCATGTCGAAGTCGCTCGGCAATATCATCGAGCCGCAGGAGATCGTCAAGAAATATGGCGCCGACGTACTGCGGCTTTGGGTCGCTTCGGTTGAGTTCACCGAGGACGTCCGCATCTCGGAAGTGATCCTCTCGCGGCTGACCGAAGCCTACCGTAAACTGCGGAACACCTTCCGTTACGCACTGGGCAACCTCCACGACTTCGACCCCGCGGCCGATGCCCTGCCGGCCGCCGATCTGCCCGAGATCGACCAGTGGATGCTGCGCCGCACGGCGAAACTTGTCGAGGACTGCCGCGCTCACTACGAACGCTTCGCCTTCCATCGTGTCTACCAGGCGCTCTACACTTTTGCCGGGACGGATCTGAGCTCGGTCTATTTCGACATTCTGAAGGACCGGCTGTACTCCTCCGCGCCTTCCTGGGCCGCGCGTCGCGCCGCACAGACGACGCTCTATCGGATCCACTATGCTCTCGTCAGACTCATCGCGCCGTTGCTCGCCTTCACGGCAGAAGAAGTGTGGTCGCACACCCGGAGGCCCGGCGGCGCTCCGGCCAGCGTCCACCTCGCCGTGTTCCCCACCGCCGCTGAATTGCTTGACGGTCTCGAAGGCACAGGCGGTGAACTCAGCGCAAACTGGGATCGTCTGATGGAGGTCCGCGACCAGGTTCTCAAGAGCCTCGAAACCGCGCGCAACGAAAAGCTGATCGGCGCCCCGCTGGAAGCCCGGGTGCTGCTGGAGGCGGGACCGGCCCTCTGGCCGCTGCTTGAAAGTTATCTCGCCGAACTGCCTTCGCTGTTGATCGTCTCCGAGGTGATTCTGCAGGCCGCGCCCGAGGGCGTGGACCTGGCGATTACCGTCGAACGAACCTCCGGCGCCAAGTGCGACCGTTGCTGGAAGTTCACCTTCGACCGGGGCACGGATGCGAACTACCCCGGCATCTGCGCACGCTGCGCCGCGGCGGTCCGCGATATCCTGGGCCGCCCGTGACCACATTCCGCCGGTTCCTGCCGTTCGTTTTGGCCTTCGTCATCGCACTCGGCGACCGCTTGACGAAGGCCCTCGTGGAAAGTCGCGTCCAGCCGTGGGAAATGGTTCCCGTGATCCCCGGGTTATTTCAGATTGTCTTTATCCGGAACACCGGGATTGCTTTCGGATTTTTGCAAAGTTCCGACGGTGAAACGAACTGGATGCTGACTGTCTTCTCTCTTGGAGTCCTGGGGTTTATCAGTATGATGCTCTGGCAGTCAATGCGCCCGGGGGCTCTGGAACATTGGACGCTTCGCTACGGGCTCGGATGTGTCCTCGGCGGCGCGGCAGGCAACTTGTATGACCGGATCGTCTTCCGGGGCGTGACTGATTTCCTGGATTTTCATTGGGGACGCGCGCATTTTCCCGCCTTTAACGTGGCCGACGCCGCCATCACCACGGGCGCCGGCCTCCTGCTCCTGAATCTTTGGCTGATGCGCAATCGCCGCTCAAATTAAACAGTGCAGATCTTGACCGCCTCGGCGAGCGATACGAGTGGGTCCCGTTTGGGGATAAATTCGTGCGCGAAATACCCGCTGAATCCCGTTTCCGCCACCGCGCGCGCCACCGCGGGATAGTAGATTTCCTGCGTCTCATCAATTTCGTTCCGCCCCGGATTGCCGCCGGTGTGGTAATGCCCGATCACGTCTTTGTATTCGTTGATCGTCCGGATAATGTCGCCTTCCATGATCTGCATGTGGTACACATCATAAAGCAGTTTGACGTAAGGCGAGTTCACTTCCCGCATGACGCGCGCTCCCCATGGCGTTCGGTCGCACATATAATCTTTATGATTCACCTTGGAATTCAGTAATTCCATTACGATCAGAATGCCCCGGTCCTCCGCGTACTTCTTGATCCGGTTGAGCCCGATCACGCAGTTCTCCGCGCCCTGTTCGTCCGCCATGCCCTTCCGGTTCCCACTGAAGACGATGATGGAATGCGCCCCGGCCTTGGCAGCCTCCTCGATCTGGACGCGGAACTTCTGTTCCGCCGCGTCATGATTTTCGCGACGGTTCAGCCCCTCCGGTATGGTGGTGGGTCCCGGTACGACCGTCAGTTTGAGCCCGTGCTTCTGCACTGCCGGCCACTCCTTCGGGTCCACCAGGTCGATCGCTTCGATGCCCATCTTGACGCACGCCGCCGCCAGATCATCGATCGGCGTCTTTCCATAGCACCACCGGCACACGGACTGCTTCAGCCGGCCCCTCGGTGGACTTGGGCGCTGCGCCTGCATCGCACCCGGAAGTGCGGCGGCGGCGAGGCCGGCGCCGGAGAGAAATTGACGGCGTTCCATGCCCGATAGCGTATCAGACGTACCATAAAAGGGAATGTCCGTCTCTGAACTCAGCCGCTTACTGCAAGGACTCGACGACAACCTGATCCGCATTCTCCACGGCGTCGCCTATCTCGCCGGCGCCGCGGTTCTCACCATGCTCGTCAGTTCCGTCGTTCGCCGCTTCCGTAACTACTGGCTCGACCTGATGCGGGAGCGCAAGGGTATCGCCGGCATCGAAATGGAGAAGCAGACGCGCACCATGGCCTCGCTGCTCCGCCGCTTCATCGTCACGGTCATCTGGGCTCTCGCCATTGCTCTCGCTCTCGGGCAGTTCGGCCTCAACGTGGCTCCGCTGCTTGCTGGCGCGGGCGTCGCCGGTATCGCCATCGGCTTCGCCGCCCAGAGCATCCTCAAGGACTGGATCAACGGCTTCTTTCTCCTCACCGAAGGCCAGATCCGGATCAATGATGTGATTCAAATCGGCCAGTTCACGGGCGCGGTCGAGAAAATGACCCTCCGCACGATCGCCCTCCGCTCCTTTGATGGCTCGCTGCACGTTTTCGCCAATGGCACAGTCCAGTCCTTTTCCAACAAAACTCTCCTCTTCAGCTACTATGTCTTCGAAATTGGCGTCGATTACGCTGAGGATCCTTCCCGCATGATGGCTCTGATGGGGGAAGTCGACCAGTCCCTGCGCGACGACCCCGACTTTGGCCCCCTGATCCTTGATCCCCTGGAAATCGTGGGTGTCGATCGCTTCTCCGAACAGGGCGTGATCGTCAAGGCCCGCCTCAAGACCGTTCCGAGCCAGCAATGGCTCGTCGGTCGTGAATTCAACCGCCGCCTCCAGCGCCGCTGTGAGCAGGCCGGAGTTACCATCGCGACCGCGCAGCGCGCCGTCCAGCTGTTTGATCGCGAGGATCCCTCCACCGGCGCCCGCCGTGCTTTTTTCGATCCGCTCGCGCGTCACGAAATCTCCGGGATGATCCGCGAAGCGGTCCGCCAGGAGTTTGATCGAAGGGAGTCTCCCGATGCTGCCCCTTGATGCCCATGCCCCTTCCACGCTTGAGTGGAAACAGGAATCCGCCTTTGGCCGCTACTTCGAGTTGAAGGGCGGTGACTCGGTGTACGCCACCCTTGAATTCGTGAAACGCTTCGGTTCGCTGGCCGAAGCGCGCACCGCGGCCGGCGCCTGGACCTACAAACGCCGCGGCATGATGTCGCCCGCCGTCAGTGCGCGCGCGGCCGGCAGCGAAGCCGACCTCGCGGTGTACAAGCCGAACTGGTCTTCCAGCAAGGGCACACTGACCGTCGTGGGCGGCGAAGTCCTTGAATTTCGCAGCGCCAGTTTCTGGGGACAGGACTGGATCCTTTCCGACCCCGGCGGCCAGAACCTGCTCCGCTTTGTCACGAAAGGCGTCGTGAAACAAGGCTCCGAAGTCCACGTCGAAGCCGCCGCCCGTGGCCGCTCCGACCTCCCGCTGCTGCTCACCTTCTGCTGGTACCTGCTGCTGCTCTACCAGGAAGACATGGGTGCTGCCGCGGTCGTCATCAGTAGCTGATCAATGGCTTCGCGCATTTGCCACGTCCTCTACCTCGCCGCCCATGGCGGGTTCGCCGGCCAACCTGTGCCTCTCGGCGGCGGCGCCGCCGTCGCCAACCTTCTCGAAACCGAATGGAGACGCACCCGGCCCTTCGAACTCGAAGTCCTGGGCCCCTCCATCCTCGGCGCAGAAGCACCCTCCGCCCGTGAACTCGTCCGCTTTGACGAACGTCAGTACGCCGCCTTCTGCACCCGATTTCACGAGGCGACGACGCGCGAAGCGCTCCGCCATGACCCGCGCAACACCGCCATTCTCGTCAATGACCTCGCGGAGGGGCCCGACTTCGCCCGCCTCGCCCGCGCCGGGTTCCACATCGTGACCCTCTATCACGTCGACGTGGTCGCCTACATTGCTTCCATCTACCTCCGTAACAGGATCTCCGCCCCGGTCCTGGCCCGCCTCTGGGAGCGCCTCCGTCCCGTCGCCGCCCCCTTTGCGCCCCGCATTCTCCGTCTCATCTTCGAACAGCAGCGCGCCAGTCTCGTCCACTCGGCCCGCGTCGTCGTGCCGTCTTCGCCGATGCGGGACATCCTGCTTCGAGGCTACCCGGCCGCGGCCGAGGACCGGTTCGAAGTGCTGAACTGGGGGGCTCTGCCCGTGGGATCGATTCCGGATGCACGGCTACGGATCGAACGGGAGTTTTCGGTTCCAGCGGGAGCCGAAGTCCTCGTCTGTCTCAGCCGCCTCTCGCCAGAGAAAGGACACGACCTGCTGCTTGAAGCCCTGCTCGAAGGTGAGCGTCAAGACCTCCTGCCGCAGCCACTCTGGTTGTTTATCTGCGGCGAACCCGCTTTCATGCATGGCGACCGGTACGCCGCCCGGCTCCGCACGCTCGCTTCCCGGCTTCGGCACACCCAGGTCCGCTTCCCGGGATATGTCACGGGCGAACGAAAGGCGGTCTTCCTCCAGGCTGCGGACCTCTATCTGTTTCCCTCGCGCCACGAAAGCTACGGACTCACGCTCGTCGAAGCCTTCGCTGCCGGCACCCCCGCCATCACTCTCGACCACGCCGGCGCCCACGACCTGGTCACCGCCGACCGCGGCCGGATGATCGAGGCGAATCCGGCTTCCTCCTTGCCCCGGCGCCTCGCCGCCAGCATCAGCGGTCTCCTTGCCGACCCCGAGAGGCTCGCACGAATGGGCGCCGCCGCACGCCAGTGGGCCGGCGATCATCCTTTCGCGCACTCCGCCGCCAGTCTCGCCTCGCTGCTTCAAGAGGCGTGAGCCAGTGACGTCTGCCGGAGCAATGCGGGCCCGATCTGGTCGAGCGGCAGCACCTTGATTGCCGCACCGCGCTCGATCGCCTCCCGAGGCATGCCGAACACCACGCAACTCGCTTCATCCTGCGCCACGGTCCAGGCCCCCGCGGCCCGCATCGCCGCGAGTCCGTCTGCCCCGTCACTGCCCATTCCCGTCAGAATCACCCCCAGCGCCTTTGACCCCGCCTCACGCGCCACCGACCGGAACAGAACATCCACCGAGGGCTTCTGGTAACAGACCTTCGGTCCATCATCCAGCCGCGCCCGCCAGCGCCCCGGACCCGCCGCCGAGACCACCAGGTGCTTGCCCCCGGGTGCCACGAGCACCAGTCCGGCCTCCAGCATCTCCTCCCCACGCGCCTCCCGTACCTCTACCCGCGCGATCCGGTTCAGACGGTCCGCGAACGCCGCCGAGAAGACCGGTGGGATGTGCTGGGCGATCAGCACCGGAGGTGTTTCGGGTGTTAGTTCGCGGATCACACGCTCAATCGCCTGAGTTCCGCCCGTTGAGGCCCCGATCGCGATCAGAGTCCCCAGCGCCATCGGTGGGCCCGCACTCCGTACCAG
>DNFG01000137.1 GCA_003487005.1 Bryobacterales bacterium | reverse complement strand
CCTTCCGGGAGCCGGCGCTGAGGCTGCGGCGATCAACCCGCGGACCGATGTGGCGAGCGACTCATCTTGTTGGCTTGGAAGATCTCGACGGGCGGATAGCCCTGCCCGGTTTGGGTGCTCTCGGTTGCCGGTGGCTTTCAGATTCGAGACAAAGTGATCGAGGACACTCTCTTGAAAATGGCTACCGGGAGCCAATTCGGGACGATCTCTGGTTCTGTCAACCGGTTGTGGGCCGTGCAGCCGCGCGAAACTGCCCATTTTCATGATCAAGGGTGGCGCGCCAGGCGCCATGGCTGCGGCGGTCCCCGAAATCCCGAAACCGGTATCAATTCGCTCCACCGTGGGAGACTTCGCGCGGGTCCGCGGCTGGGTTGTCACTGTATGCCGCCTTCATCAGAGTCCGAACGAAGGCCTCGGCAGCTCCGTACAATCAGGCATGTGGATTGTATGGTTGGTGGCAATGCTGGCTCCGGCAGCCGAAATTCGACCCGGCGTCTGGAGCGCTAAGGAAGCCGCCGGACTTCCGTTGCCTGTGTCAGGCTATCAGGCCTTCCTGGTGGGCGAGTTACATGGTGTGGAGCGAAATGCTCCTTTTCAGCTCAATTATCTCGAGCGCCTGCACGCCGAGGCTGGCTTGCGCGACGTGGCGATTGAGGAAGACGCCGTCTACGAAAGGGCCGCGCAACGATTTGTGAATGGAGAAACGGACGAAATGCCCGGCGAATTGTGCCTGCGCGCCAGCCTGCTGCAGGGCGTCCGCGATTTGAACAGCCGTCTGCCTCAGAAAGACCGCATCCGCATTCATCTGATCGATATCGATTCCCCGGCAGATGCGATCCATCGCCATCTGCGGATTCTTCGGGAGGAGTGGAAAGCCGGCGATGTGCCATTGCCCGCGGCCGATCAAATCAAGTGGCACGGTCTCGCGGTGGTGGAGATGCTGAAGCCCCACGCGCCGGGGACCGAGGGGCGGGCTGAACTCCGGACTATCGAGCTGTCTATCCAAACGCTACAGGCGGGGCTGGAGGCGGCCATCGGCATACCGAAGGGCAGTCCGTATCTGGAGAGCCGTGAAGAGGCTATTGCCGCGAACCTGGTCCAACTTGTAAAGCGGCATTCCAAGGTGCTGGCTCTGTATGGCTCGGACCATATCTCACGCAAGATGCGGATGGACGGCGGACCTGAACGCAACGAGCCATTCAAGCCCATGGCACTGCGGCTGCGGGAGCGTGCCATTCGCGCCTATTCGCTCCTTACGGTTCCGCTTCAGGCTGAGGTGCAGTGGCGCGGACGTCGAACTGAGATGCCGTGGACAGCCGCCGACGGCAGGCTGTCCACGGGGGAAACCTTCGACAGGATGCTGGCTTCCGATCCGGGCTCTGAGGTGTTCTTCATCGACAGGCAGCGGGAGCGAGCCAGAATGGTAACGAGCGACTTGGCGGCGTTCGAAGTCGACGGTTATGTACTGTTCAGGTCGTCCGGCCCCATGCGGGACTCCTGCAGGTAGCGGGTTTCGGGGACACGAGCCTGTCGGAATGAAAATATGCAGGGACCGCTGGCCATGGATATCGAATTGTGCCGTGGAGGCTTCGATCCCCTCGGTTTCGCCGGTTTTCCTCGCCATTGTGCCAATTCGTTTGCATTTTTCGAGCGACCTGGGTCTGCCCCCCGCCAGCCGCCCACCGGCGCCCCACCCCGGCCGAACCAGTTCGCGGCCACCATCCGCTCCTCGCGCTTGGCCTCCTCCCCGCCGCCAAACGAAGAGAAGGTGACCGCCGGAATGTTCGCCTCCACCCCCATATTCGCAGCCTCCGCCACCTCGGACGTGGACATCGCCGCCGGCGGAACCCGGCCAGCGCCCAGACCGTCATGCCCATCCAGACCACCATGTTGACCAGCGACTACCCACCCGACCCCGCCTTCAGCCCCGGATACGACGCCGTCGCCCACGCGATCAAGGTCCCGAGATTCGCCGCCGTGAACGCTCCTCGATCCCGGGTGCATCGGGTTCTGCGTTGAAGTGCAGCGTACTGACAAGCCCCGCCGTCAGCGTTAGTAGAGCCGCGATGGCCAAGCCGATGCGGGGTGCGGCATCCACGGATGTCATAGCGAAGAGCAGGGTCATGATCAGGGCGCCTGCCGTCTGGCCCATGAGGCGTGCGGTTCCCTGCATGCCCCCTGCGGCGGCGCTGCGTTCGCGCGGAGCGGAGAGGAACATGGTCCGGTTGTTGGGAACGTTGAAGAGTCCGAACCCGAGGCCGGCAAGCATTGTCATTGGCATGAGCTTCGCGACATCACCATGAAGCGGCCATAGCGCCGCAGTCCCGAGGCCGATGGCGAGTAGGACACCGCCTGCCGCGCAAAGCCAGGCGGTCGATATCCGGTTCGAAAGGCGTCCGGCCAATGGTGCCGCAACGGCGACGGTGAGCGGCCAAGGCGTCATATGGAGGCCTGTTTCCCATGCACTCTGCCCGAGTCCGTGTTGCAGATAGAACGGCAACGCCACCATGCCCGCGGCCACGCCGGAAAAGCACAGGACCGAGGCAAGCACCGAAATACGGAATGCTCCGCGGCGAAGCAGGTCGAGCGGGATCAGCGGAGAGTCTTTCGGCGCTTCCCGCCGGATGAGCGCGACGAAGAGCACGGCGGCGAACGCCAGTCGTGCTGCCGCCTGCAACGGGTGTCTTGACAGTAGCTCCGCGCCCATGACCAGCGACGCAAATGCGCCCGCATTTAGCGCCACGCTCCGCATGTCCAGTGGGCGATTTGTACCGGCGACGCGGGGCAGAGCGCGGGAGGCAAACAGCACGACCACGCCCAGCGGCAGGTTAACGGCGAAGAGCCACGGCCAACTCGCGACAGACAGAACCGCCGCGCCAATGGCCGGGCCGGCCGCAGACGAGAGCGCGACGGCGAGAGCGTTCCAACTGATGGCCGCACTCATCTGCCGACGCGGAACGGTGAAACGTAGCAGCGCGACGCCGAGAGCCATGACAGCGGCGCCGCCGAGTCCCTGGAGAAAGCGGGCCGCCACGAGCCAGGACAAGGACGGCGACAACGCGCAGAGCGCCGACGCACCGGCAAAAACTGCGACGCCGGCCGTGAAGACACGCCTGTAACCCAGACTCTCTCCAAGCCCGGCGCACGCAAGGAGCGCCATGACCAGGCCCGTCTGGTAGGCGGTGATCACGAGAACCGACATCGCAGGTGTGACGTGCAGCGCTTGCGCGATCGTCGGTAGAGCCACATTGGCAATCGCAGCATCGAGCACCACCAGCGCCATCGCTGCGAGAACCGTTGCGACGGCCACCAGGCGCCGCGTTCCGCGCAGCCCGGGCGCTGCATCTCCGGGCATCGCCTTTGTTGGATCCGCGTGCGCTGACGTCGCGGAAGTCCGTCCGCTCGCCTGCTTCCGGGCCGGCGGGCGTTCGCGTTCGGCGGTGCCGGTTACGAGAGCGGACATGACGCGCTTCCCGTCCAGTCGCCGTTGCTTTGGATATACCGCGTTATCTTGTGCCCCTCGCTCTCTTCCTTCTTCAGGTCGCGGTCGGTGAAGCGGTAATAGAGCACGGGGCCTTTGGTGCATCTCGTGTCGTGGATATCGCCTGGCAGATAGACCCGCGTTTCGCCGGGGCGAAGCAGGTAAGTTTCCCGGCGGACAAGCCTCTCGCTGCCGCCTGGCTCCTGAACCCGTGCGTAAGTCCCTATCCCCATCTCGCCCTGCTGCACGCCATAGATGACCCAGCCCCGGCCGTGGTCGTGCGGTGGCCTGTACTGGCCTGTCTGCTCGGTGTGCGCCAGGAGGATAAAGCCGTGGGACGGGTCCCGGTACAGCTCCTTGCCTGCCGGAGCTTCCCGATGCAACGCCGCCAGCCATTCCTCCGCCGCCGGAGCCTTCAAGAGGTTTTCCAACTGCCTGCGGCACAGATCAACGACCTCACTGCTCAGGGGGCCCCAGACCGGCCTGATTCCCTCGACAAACGTTTGGAATGTGTTCTTTTCCATGATCTTCCTTCCTTTCTGCCCTGATCTAAGTCATTCAGGCTCACGTAATTAGCCTAGGGCGAAAATGTGAATTGCGGAAGACGCACTGAATGCACTGAATCATTGCGTTTGACGCCATATGTAGAGAATTGGTACGGTCGCAGCATGGCCCCGCCGGATTTCAACCTACTGGCCACGCTCGATGTCCTGCTTGCGGAAAACAACGTATCCCGCGCGGCAAGACGGTTGCGTTTGAGCCCGTCGGCCATGAGCCGGGCGCTGGCGCGGCTTCGCGAGACGACAGGAGATCCACTCTTGGTTCGCGCTGGCCGCGGACTCGTTCCCACGCCGCGAGCCCTCCAACTTCGCGAACTCGTTAGTCAGCTTGTGCCGGCAGTCGAGACGGTTTTGCGTCAGATCGGAAGAGCG
>DNFG01000155.1 GCA_003487005.1 Bryobacterales bacterium | reverse complement strand
ATTCGCCAGTTGCTGGGCGCCGACGCGGTTGAAGCCGGCATCGATGTTGAACCAGCGGTCAGCGCTGCGCTCGTGGGAGGGGAGGGCGATGTTGTTGATGTCACCGAGGAAGAGGGCATTGCCGAAGCCCAGCGGGGCGCCGGATTGGAAGGTGACGATGCCGTTCATCTGCCAGCCGCCGATGACGGTGTCAAGAGCGCGATGCATCTGGTTGCCGAAGGTGCGCCCGCGGCCAACGGGGATTTCCCAGATGCCGCTGGCGGCGACGCGGTGGGGCCGGTCGAGGCTGGCGAGTGAACGGTACGGCACCATATCGGCGGCGTTCATGAACTCGACCGCCTCCATGGTTTTCGACCAGGTGTAGGCGAGCTGGAAGGTGAACCCGCGGGAGAGCCGCTTTTCCGAGCGGAGCTGCAGGGAGTGGTAGGCCATGGAGCCGGTGGGTTCCTGCATGGTGATGTTGCCGAAGTGGGGGAAGGGGCGCAGGAGGTTCATGCGGCTCATATTGGCGCCGTAGACGGGGTTCAGCCCGCGGAACGGGCTGGGGAACTGCTGGTTGAGGTAGGCGATTTGGGGGTTGTCGCGCACCATGCTGGTGCTGAGGTACTCGTTTGGTGTGGCGTTGATATTGCGGTTGACGCCGAGGCGGGTGCCGGTGTTGCCGACGTACATGGCCTCGAGGAGGAACTCGCGGATCTGGTGCTGGAATCCGAAGGAGTACCGCTGCGTGTAGGCGTGGAGCCGCTCGGGCAGATAGACGGTCAGCCCCTGGCCGAGGTTGGTGGTGAGCCCGCCAGCGGCGCCGAGGGGCGGGATGAGCCCGTTGGGCAGGGGGTTGGCGTTATTGGCCGGGAAAGTGAGGCCGTTGTCGAGCGAGGCCTGGATGGGGGTGGACTGAGAGAACCCGGTTTGGACGGCACTGGTCTTGTTGACGCCGATGGTGTCGAAGAACATGCCATAACCCCCGCGGAGAACGGTCTTGGGCCCGATCTGGAAAGCGAAGCCGACGCGGGGCATGAAGTTGTTGCTTTCGCCGATGAACGGGCTGCGGGGGTTGCCGTCGGCGCCGGCGAAGGTGAGGCCGCCCATGGCGCGGAAGTCGGCGGGATTGATCTCGGGGATCGGGTTGTTGGCATAGGCGGCGCGGGCGGCGTCGTTGATGGGATTGGCGACTTCCTCGGCGTAGCGGCCGACGAGCCGGTTGAATCGTTCGGTGACGGTCCACTCCTTTTCGTAGCGGAGGCCGAGGTTCAGGGTAAGTTTGTTGCTGACCTTGAAGTCGTCGTGGATATAGAGGCCGAGGAAGGAGTTGTGCATGGCGCTGCTGGCGGTCATTTCCATGGAGCCGCCGGGCACGCCGACGAGCATGGCGGCGAGTTCCTGGCCGAGGGGCGCGGCGGCGGAGTTATCGAAGGGGCCGCGGGTGTACAGGTTGGAGTAGACGAGTTCGGGGGAGACCATGCGGGGATTGCGGAACCCGTTGGCACGGTAGATGCGGGCATCGCTGCCGAACTTGAGGTTATGGCGGCCCTGGAGCTTGGTGAAGTTGGTGCTGAGGATGTGGGTGATGCTGGTGTTGGTACCGTCGCCGCTTTCCCAGGGAGAAAGGACGGAGAATCCGCCGGCCGCGACGCGGGGCACGGTGGCACGGCTGCTGTCCGTGAGCCGGACGAGCTCGGGAGAGAAGCCGAGCGAGGCAAGGTCGTAGCCTTGGGTGACGCGGCGCTCGGGGAAGTCCTGGCTGGTGAGACCGTAGCGGATGTTCAGCAGGAGCGTCGGGGCCATGACCCAGACGTTATCCCACGCGAGACCGCGGTTGATGCGGTTCAGGATGATGCCGTTGATCCGGTTGCTGAAGTGGTCGTTCTTGTCCTCTTCCCAGAAGTCGTAGTGGAGGCGGACGAAGGTGCGGAACTTCTCACTGAAGGCGTGGTCGATGCGGGTGAGGTGGACGTAGTAGTCCTCGGTGATGCCGAGGTCGGGGTTGAAGAAGTTCTGGCGTCCGTCATTGGTGCCCGGCTGGTTGGGCTGAGGGTAGAGGTTGACGAGGGCCCGGCCGACGGGGTCGAGGCGGCTCTGGGGGATGATGTTGCCGGGGAAGGGGTTGCGGCTGAACCGGCCGCCGGGAGCGGGCTGGATGGTGGAGGGGTCGTAGATCTGGAAACTGGAGCCGAGGGCCAGCAGGCCGGAGAAGTCTCCCTGGCGCTGGGCGGGCGTAGGCACGGTGCCGGTGAAGTTGTTCGGTACGCCCCATTTGTTCGCTTCCCAGGCATGGAACCAGAACGTGCGGTTCTTGCCGTTATAGACGCCGGGGATGTAAACCGGGCCGCCGGCAGATGCCCCGTAGCGGTTGTCACGGTACTTCGAGATCGCGGTGTTGTTCTTGTTGTTGAAGAAGTTCGGGGCGTCGAAAGCGCTGTTGCGGGCGAACCAGTGGGCTTCGCCGTGGATCTGGTTGGTGCCGCTGACGGTGGAGACGTTGACGACGGAGCCGATGGTGTGACCATAGCTGGCGTCATAGGTGGCGGTCTGCATTTTGAATTCGGCAATGGCGGTTTGGGGCGGGCTGAAGGCCACGCGGGCGCGTCCGCCGCCGTCGGCGAAGGTGTTCGAGACGCCGTCGATCTGGAACTCGTTGTTGTACTGCCCGCTGCCGTCGGTGGAGATCTGGGAGTTGCCGTTGTTGAAGGCGGGCTTGCGGTCGCGCATATTGGTGGCGTTCATGACGCCTGGGGTGAGGAGCGCGAGTTCAAAGGCGTTCCCGGCGAGGGTCGGCAGTTCCAGCACGCGGCGGGTGTCGATGACCTGACCAAGAGACGAGCCTACGGTGTCGAGCACCGGTGACTGGTCAGTGACTTCAATGGTTTCCGAGACTTCGCCGAGCTGGAGGGCGATCGGGAGGTCGGTGACTTCGCCGATGCGGACCTGGACGCGCGGTTGCTCGAACCGGCGGAATCCGCTCAGAGTGGCCGATACGGTATAGGAACCGGGGAGGAGGAAGGGCATGGTGTAACGGCCGGATTCATTGGTCGGCGCAGAGGAGCTAACGCCGGTGGCTTCATTGGTTGCACGGACGGTGACCCCGGGGACCGCGGCGCCGGTGGAGTCCGTGACCTGGCCTAGGATGGTGCCGCGGGGGTCCTGCCCAAACGCGGAGAAGGCGGTGAGCAGACTCACTGCCACGAACAAAGACAATCGAAGTTTCATTTACAGACCTTTCAGCTGAGTCCGCCGGCCGTTACCGCCAGCGCTCTTGACTAGCACTGTGCGATGGGACCGGCATGAAGCTCCTGAAGCCAAGAGCAATATTCTTACCCCCACGTATTGTATTGGTAAGACACGTCGATCATACATGATCGGTAGATCCTTGACAATCCCCAGAGGCTATCGAGAGATGTCATCCAATGGTGATAATCAGGGGCTTCGCAGCGGACGGGAGGAAGCCTGGGAGAGGCTCGGAAGTGTTTGTGAAGTTTCCGGGCGAATGCGGGACCTGGGATCCAGGCCGGCAATCCCTGGAAGGAGACCGAGGGGGCCTCGACAGGGAGGTGGAGGTGGCCGGGCAAGAGGCGGAAGTCTTGCGGAATCTATCGAGTGCGGCATGCGCTGATGGAGGCGCATGCCGCTGCTGAGGCATGAGGTGAAGCCGGTTCTTCTAAAGGGCCTTGAGAGCCAACTGGCCTTTGCGGCAGGCGTCGAGGGCCTGGGTGAGAACGCGCAGGGTTTCGCCGGGGGCGTGGAAGCCGGCGGAGTTTTCGGCTTCGACGAAGTCGATGAAGAACTGGGCTTTGCGCTGCATGGCCCAGGCTTCCTTCAGTTGGGCGTCGGTGGCGCCTTTTGCTTTGGCGGCCTTGATGTCGTCGATCAGTTCCATGAGGGCGTCCATGGCGAGGTTCCGGGATTCGATGAAGCGGCCCTGGATCTGTTCGACGCGGGCCTTGATTTCCTCCTCGGGGAAGCGGTGGCAGCCCTGGCAGGCGCGGTTGATGTTGAGGAGGGGGCTGCGAACGTGGTGGTCGGATATTTTCATGCCGCCTTCGCGTTTGTAGGGCATGTGGCAATCGGCGCAGGAGACGCCGGAGCGGGCGTGGACGCCCTGGCTGTACATTTCGAACTCGGGGTGCTGGGCTTTGAGGACGGGCGCGCCGGACTCGGCGTGGGTGAAGTCCTTGAAGCCCACCTCGTTGTAGTAGGCGAGCATGTTGTCCACCTGAAGGCCCTTGTGCCAGGGGAAGGTGAGGCGTTTTTCGTCGCCTTTGAAGTAGTATTCGACGTGGCACTGGCCGCAGACGAAGGAGCGCATTTCCTGGGCGGAGGCCATGGTGTTGGGGTCGTAGTTCTGGTCGCCCTTGAGATTGCGGATGCCTTCGATGAAGGCGGGGCGGGTGACGCGGAGTTGCATGGTCTGGGAGTCGTGGCAGTCGATGCAGGAGACGGGGTGTTTGACGCCCTGGGTGGCCTCGGCGTAGGTCATCTGGTTCATTCTTTCGAAGCCTTTGAAGGTGTCGCCGTCGCCGAGTTTCTTCATGAAGGTGTAGGTGGAGGCGTGGCAGTTGAGGCAGGTGCCGGGCTGTTTGAACTGTTTGACGCGTTCGGTTTCACGCTGGTCGATGAGCATGTAGGCGTGGCCGCGTTCCTCGCGGAAGTCGACGGAGAAGGCGTAGCCGAGCCACATCTTCTTGAGGCGGGGGTCCTCGTCGATTTTGGACTGGGAGACGACGTCGCGGGGGTCGCGGTCGGATGCGGGTTGGCGGATGGCTTCGGAGCCGCCGTAGCGGGTGCGCTCCATGTCGACAGTGCGTTTATAGGAGTCGTACTGGAGGGGGAAGTTCTTGCCCCAGACGGCGGGGTCGTCGGTGTTGTCGTCGAGGTCGACGACGCGGAAGAAGGCATTGCGGCCTTCCTGTTTGCGTTCAAAGATATTGATGAGGAGGGCGGCGATTGCGATGGTGAGGACGGCGGTGATACCGACGGCGAGGGCGATACGTTTCATGGCTGAGTGAGTCTCCTAATGGGCATGTCCGACATTGCGATGACACGAGACGCAATCGACGGACTCGTTACTGTGGCGGGCGCTGGCGATGCCATCGGTGATATCGGCGTGGCATTTGAGGCAGGCGCCCTCGGCGACGCGGGCGTTCCGGCCGGTGATCTGAATACGGTCGGGGAAGCCGCCAGTGGTGAAAGCGAGGGAGTGGTTGAAGCCGTTGAGGGCTTTGGTGAAGTATTTGGGGATCAGGCCCGGGGGCGTGTGGCAGTCGTTACAGACGGCGACGGCGCGGTGGGAGGACTTGATCCAGCCCTCGTGCTGCTCGTTCATGACGTGGCAGTTGGCGCAGGCGGCGGGGTCGTCGGTCATGTAGGAGTGGCCGCGGGCGTAACCGAAGGTGAAGAGGCCGACGCCCAGCAGCAGACCGAGGGGGATGCCGGCGAGCCAGGGCAGGTACTTGCCTTTGTCCGTCATTAAGAGCACTATACGCTTTTCGGCTCCCGTTGTCGTGTGACCAATGTCACTGCATTGGAGAAATTCGGGCGGTATTGTCTGAATTGAAAATAAATCATGCGTACTTTTTTGTTCATCGGGCTGGTGATGGCGGGAATGGGCGTCCCGGCGCTGGCGCAGGATGCCTCTCCGCTGAAGATCACGGGGTCGTACCGCGTGCGGGCGGAGGGGTGGAAGTGGTTCGAGGGGCAGGGGGACAACCAGTACCTGTTTCTGGGCAACATCGCGAAGTTCAGTTTGGCGCGGGACCACCAGAGTTGGGACTGGCAGGCGGAGTTGGCGGCGCCGTTTCTGCTGGGGATGCCGTCGCAGGCGATTGCGCCGGCGCCGCAACTGCAATTGGGGTTGGGGGGGATCTACAATGGCGCGAACGACCGGCGGTCGAACACGGGGATGGTGTTTCCGAAACAGCTTTGGGTGCGATGGAAGGCGCTGGGCGGGGACGAGCGGCAGTCATTGAAGCTGGGGCGGTTGGAGTTCAATGACGCGACGGAGGTTGTGCCGGCGAACGCGACGCTGGCGACGGTGAAACGGTTGCGAATCGGACACCGGTTGATTGGGACGTTTCCGTGGACGCACGTGGGGCGGAGTTTTGACGGGGGCGATTACCGGTTTAATTCGGGGCGGAATCACGTGGCTCTGGTGGGGGCGATGCCGACGCGGGGGGCGTTTCAGGTGGATGGCTGGGGGCGGATGAACATTGCGTTCGGGCACGGGTCATACACTCGTCAGACAGGGGGCGGGGCGAACGCGGGGGAGTTGCGGCTGTTGGGGATTTACTATCACGACTGGCGGGGAGTGTTGAAGACGGACTCGCGGACGGTGGCGGCGAGGCGGGCACGGGTCATACACTCGTCA
>DNFG01000215.1:20989-22092 GCA_003487005.1 Bryobacterales bacterium | reverse complement strand
CTTACCGTTCGCCGGACTGGAGCAGGGTGTGGGCGTGGTGGGCGGCAAGCTCAGCGGTCTGCTCTGGCGTGCCGCCGCGCTGCTGCTGGTCTGGGGCGCCATCGATCTGATGCGCCAGCGGCGGCGGTACATGAACGAACTCAAGATGACGAAGCAGGAGGTCAGGGAGGAGTGGAAGCAGGCGGAGGGCAGCCCCGAGATCAAGATGAAGATCCGGCAACTGCGGCGCGACCTGCTCCGCCGCCGGATGATGTCCGAGGTTCCGACTGCGACCGCGGTTATCGTCAACCCCACTCACTATGCCGTCGCTCTCCGCTATGGGATCCAGGAAGCCGGCGCGCCCAAGGTGATCGCCAAAGGCAAGAATTATCTCGCGCTCCGCATCAAGCAACGCGCGATCGAGCATCGGATCCCGGTCATCGAGAACAAGCCCCTCGCCCAGGCGCTATATAAGCAATGCCAGGTGGGTCACGAGATTCCGCCGGCCCTCTATCGCGCGGTGGCCGAAATCCTCGCGTACGTGTTCCGGTTGACCGGCCGGCTGCATGGCGACGCCGGAGGGACACAGCGATGACACCCACAGCCATGCCCGCTCCGGTTGGTGCGTCCGGCCGGTCCTCGGCCGCGGCGGCCGTCCCCAAGCCGGGCCGGTTCGACGCTCGCGGAGGCAGCCAGCGCCGGGAAGTCCTGCGGCTGAGCCGTCTGGCCGCGGGCGAGATGGCCGTGCCCCTCGCGGTCCTCGGCATTCTCCTGGCGATGGTGATGCCGCTGCCCACGATTCTTCTGGACGTGCTGATTAGCGCCAACATCACGCTCTCGACGGTGATTCTGCTTGTCTCGATGCACATCCGGCGCCCGGTGGAGTTCAGCGTCTTCCCCTCGGCCCTGCTGCTCACCACTCTGTTTCGCCTGGCCCTGAACGTGAGTTCATCCCGGCTGATCTTGCTCCATGGCGCCACGGGGACGGGTGCTGCCGGGGAGGTCATCGAGAGCTTCGGCAACTTCGTCGTGGGTGGAAACTACGTCATCGGCATCGTTATTTTCCTCGTGCTGATCGCGATTCAGTATGTCGTCATCAACCACGGCGCCGTGCGCATTTCGGA
>DNFG01000215.1:0-20692 GCA_003487005.1 Bryobacterales bacterium | reverse complement strand
TTCGGAAGTCACCGCCCGCTTCACGCTCGACGCACTGCCGGGCAAACAGATGTCCATCGATGCGGATCTGAACGCGGGGCTGATCAATGAGTCGGAGGCAAAGACCCGCCGGAAGGCGTTGTCCGCCGAAGCGGAGTTCTACGGCGCCATGGACGGAGCCACGCGGTTTACCCAGAGGGATGCCGTGGCCAGCATCCTGATTACGGCGATCAACATATTTGCCGGTTTTCTGATCGGCGTGTTCCAGAATGGGATGGAACTGGTCCAGGCTCTCGAGACTTTCACCATTCTGACCATTGGCGACGGACTCGTAACGGTCATTCCGGCACTGATGATCTCGATCTCCGGCGGACTGATCGTGACGCACGCCAGTTCAGATCAGGAGATGGGGACCGACTTCCGCGCCCAGATCTTCGGCTCCCACCGGCCGATGATGCTCGCCGCGGGCGCGCTGATCGGGATGGCGCTCTTCCCAGGCTTGCCGAAGATCCCATTTCTCCTTCTTGGCGGAGGCGTGGGCTACGCCGCCTTCCGTCTGAAGCAGAAGCACGACGCGGCCAGCGCGCAGATGCCGGAGAGCCGTCCGGCCGCGCCTCGGGACGACCTGGAGGGCCTGCTTCGCGTGGAGCCCATCGCGGTTGAAGTGGGACTGGGACTGGTCAGGCTGGTCGAGGGGGGTGCCGACTCACCGCTTCTGCGGCGGATTTCCGGCATCCGGAAGCAACTGGCCTCCGAACTCGGGTATATGCTGCCACCAGTGCGGGTGACCGACAACGTCGCGCTGTCGGCCAGGGAGTATTCAGTCCTCGTTCGCGGCGCGGAAGTGGCTCGTTACGAACTACTTGCGGGGTGTGATCTGGCCATTCCGCCGCAACCGGGCATGCTCCCGCAACAGGGAACCCCCACGGAGGAGCCTGCCTTTGGTCTCGCGGCGTTCTGGGTCCCGAAAGAACAGTCCGAGCGGCTGCGCGCCTCCGGATATACCGTCGTGGACCCTGTGAGCGTCATGGGTACGCATCTCGGCGAACTGATCCGGAGGCACGCCCACGAATTGCTGTCGCGCCAGGACGCCAAACGGCTTCTGGACCGCGCAGCGGAGGAGCAGCCACGCCTCGTCGAGGACTTGGTCCCCAAATTGCTTCCACTCTCAACAGTGCAGCGAGTTTTCCAGAATTTACTCCGCGAGCGTGTTCCAATTCGGGACGTCGCGAGCATTTTGGAATCGCTCGGGGAATCCGCCCTTGTTACGCGAAATCCGGTGCTGCTTACCGAATTCGCCCGGCAGGCGCTCCGGCGCAGTCTGGTTCGTCCGCTGGTCAAGAAAGGCGGTGAATTAGCTGCCTATTTTCTGGATGGACAACTGGAACGGGCCGTGGAGCAGGCGGTTGAGCACAGTGAGCATGCCTCGCACCTGAATCTACCCCCGCAACGGATTCGGGAATTGATCGAGGCTTGCAGTGCAGTTGCGGCGCAGGGACCCTCGACGCTATTGACGAGTTCGGGCGCGCGTTACTTCGTCCGCCAGATCCTGGAAGCGCATGTGCCGCAAATGATGGTGCTGTCCCACGGTGAAATTCCCGCAGGAATTCGTGTCGCATCACTCGGCGTGTTGCGAGGAGGAAATTCATGATTCGCGTAAAAAGCTACTTCGCCAATACCGTGGAGGAGGCGCTCGTTCTAGGCCGCCAGGACTTCGGCGATGAGGCCCTGCTGCTCGAGTCGAAAAGGACCCGCGAGGGGGAGGAGCATCTCGGCGCTTACGAAGTTGTCATCGGCTGCCCGCGGAGCGATACGCCGGCCAGTCCCGCTCCCGAGCCGGCATTGCCCTCAGGCGGACCAGCCGTAAGACCCGCCGTTGACTCTCCGTCCATCCGCGCTGAGCTCGATCGAATGTCGAATCTCATTCAACACCTCGCGGCCAATACCCTCGGTATGCGCATGGCGGAACTGCAACCTCTGGCCGCGGAACTGGCCCGCGCCGATCTCGCCGCGGAACTCGTCCAACAGGTGGTCCATCGTGTCCAGGCGCGCTGTGCGGAAGGCGGAGCCCGAAGCACTCCCGCCCTCCTGGTCGCCGCCCGCGAAGCCCTGAGCCGGATGATCCGCTGTGAACCGGATCTTGGGCGTGCCGGCGACGCACAACGCACGATCGCACTGGTGGGCCCTCCCGGCTGCGGCAAGACCACGACGCTCGTGAAACTCGCGATGCGACTCGGACTGCAGTGTCAGAAGTCCATCGCCTTCGTGACCACGGATACCTACCGGATCGCGGCGGTTGACCAGCTCCAGGCGTACGCCGCCATTCTGGGGGTCCCGTGCGCCGTTGTTGAACATGGAGGCGCCCTCGCGCACGCGCTGAGCAGCCTTCGGGGCAAGGATCTGGTCTTCATCGACACCCCCGGCTTCTCGCCGGGCGACTGGGATCTGGCTTCCGAGTGGAGCCGGGCCCTGCTTGCCCACCGCCAGATCGCCACCCAACTGGTGCTCAACGGCGCCACCCGGACGGCGGATGTGGACCGGCTTCTGGCCGACTGGCGGATCTTTGATCCCCAGTCGCTGATTTTCACCCATCTCGACGAAACCGCCGCTACGGGCTCGATTCTAACAGCGGCGATCCACAGCGGCCTGCCGATTTCGTTTCTTTCGGCGGGCCAGTCGGTTCCAGAGGACCTGGACCCGGCCGGCGAGGAGGCGCTTCTTGCCTTCCTCGCGCAGCCGGCCGCGGCACGGAGCGCGGCCGCGTAGGAAAGGGATCTGCATGTCGATCCAAGAGGAGAACTGAACAATGCCCGGCGCAGCAGGTGCAGGTGCAGGTCAGGCCCGCAAAACGAGTGACCCGGATGGAGGCCGCCGGGTCCGGCCCACCAATCCCTACGAGGCCTCCGCCGCCATGGCTGCCGAGGAGAGGGAGCAGCTGATTCTCGAGCATCTACCCCAGGTGCGTCTGATTGCGCGGCGCATCCACGAGCGGCTACCCGAGAGCGTTCGCCTCGAAGACCTCGTTTCGACTGGAATTGTCGGATTGATCTCCGCGATCGACCGGTTCGACTCGACACAGAACGTCAAGTTGAAAACGTACGCGGAATACAAGATTCGTGGAGCAATTCTGGACAGCCTGAGGGGGCTCGATTGGGCCCCGAGGCAGCAGCGCCGTCGCTGCAAGCAGATCGAAGTCGTCATCCGGGAACTGGAGCAGCGGCTCCACCGGACGCCGGGCGAGGAAGAGATCGCGGCTGAACTGGAGATTTCGCTCGGAGAGTACCACGAGTGGCTGGCCGAGGCGAGAGGGATCAATCTGGGGAGTCTTGAACATCATCCGCCCGATGAAGAGGGGCGGGACCTCCTGCGGTTCGTGGCCGATAAGGAGGAAGACTGGCCGCTGCAGATCCTGGAGCGGGCGGAGTTGAGGCGGCTGCTGGCGCAAGCGATTTCCCGGATGCCATACATCGAGCGAACGGTGCTGGGCCTCTATTTCCAGAAGGAGTTGACACTGCGCGAAATCGCTGGAGTCGTCAACCTGCATGAGTCGCGCGTTTCGCAGCTGAAGACGCAGGCCATCGTCCGATTGCGCGCTTTTCTGAAGCAGAAATGGCCGTCGGGCCAGAGGGGGTAGCAGGGGAGCGAGATGCAGACGTCCACGGAGTGGCTGATCGAGAAATGGGCTGGAACGGCAGGCCCGGCCCTTGCCGCACTGACGGGCCTGCGCCTCCAGGCGGCGGCCGGCGGCGGGTGTGCGCCCGCGGAGTTGGCGGGCGCAGTGGCGTGGCGCCAGGAAACCGACGCCGCTCCAGGGAGCGTCATCTGGGTGACTGCCGGACCCACGCTCTGGCGGCGGCTTGGTCAGGCTGTCCTGACTGCGGCGGGTCTCGACGATGCGGCAGATGATGAAATCCGCGGCAGCTATCTGGAGGCACTCCAGCAGGCACTTTCGACCATGGCCCCCTTGATTGGCTCCCGCGTAGGACGGGAAGTCAACCTCCTGCCGGGGCGCGAAACCGATGCCGGCTCCGAATCCGGAATGGACTGGACTGGCCTCCACTTGAGCGATGGCGCCGACGATTGGGGATGCCTGTATGTCGCGTACAGTCCCGAATTGGAGGAGGTCCTGGGAAGCGATCCACCTCCGGGACCCGTGCCGGAGCCAGGGGATCCACCTCCGGCTCACCAAAACGGGTCTGCCGGTTCCGAACCGGCAGCGAGAGCCATTCCCGGATCGAGAACACTCGACCTGCTTCTTGAGGTGGAACTACCGGTGGGCGTCAGCTTCGGCCGGACGCAGATGCGCGTCAAGGATGCGATCAAGCTGACGACCGGCTCGATCGTCGAGTTGAACAGAAGTGTCAGCGCCCCTGTCGAGATCATTGTCAACAACTGCGTGATCGCGCGGGGTGAGGTGGTGGTGGTCGAGGGCAACTACGGGGTGCGGATTCAGGAGATTGTGAGCCGGGAAGAACGGCTCAGAACACTGTTCTAGGAGTGAGGCAAACGAGACATGCAGACAGCGATTCACCCGATTACCACGTACGTGCTCATGGCGGCAGGTTTTGCAGGATTGCTCTTCCTGCATTTTTCGCTCATCCGGGAGATGGAGCGCCTGCGCAAGCAGATGACTGACGATGGCGGAGCCCAGAGGCTGGAGATGACGCGCCTGCGTGCCGAACTCCTCGAGTCCACTCCGGCCAGGGAGACCCCGCCTACAAGCCCGAGGGGGCTGGGCGGCGCCAGCTGGCAGGCAGCGCCCCCCCGACTCAATGTCAGCCGAAGGAGCCAGGTGTTGAGAATGTCCCGCTCCGGCGATGCGCCCGAGCGGATCGCATCGGCGCTTGGGGTGACAAGGGCGGAGGTGGATCTGCTTCTGAAAGTGCACAGAGCCGCCTCGGCATAGGGCGCGGACGAGGCCAGCTGGGCGTCTCTGCCAAAATGGAAGAAGCGCATGCTGAACAAAGTCTGCAACTATCTGCGAATCGACGCTGAGTACCACGATATCTGGGGACAGCCCCACCAGGCCTCCGAGGAAGCGAGGCGCGCCATACTCGCCTCGCTGGGGATGGACGCGCGGGATGATGAAACGCTCCAGCAGTCGTGGGAACGACACCTGCGCCGGAGGCGGGAGTCAATTCTGGACCCCGCGCTGGTGGTGAAGCAGGGGAGTGGCATCGTGATCCCTGTCCGGATTCATCGCGAGGAAGAAGGAGGCCGGCTGGAACTGGCCATCTACCCGGAGCAGGGAGAATCCGCGAAGCTGGAAGCCGGGCTTGACGGGCTGAGGCGAGGCGTGGATGGGGAGTCTCTGGAACTGGAGCTGCCGTGGAGCTTGCCGCTGGGCTATCACGATTTGGAGATTCGGATCATTGGACCTGCCGGAGGGTCGCGGCAGGCGGCACAGCGACTGATCATCGTGCCGGAGAAGGCGCATCAACCCAAGCGACTGCGGAATGGGGGCCGGCTGTCGGGGATTGCGGTGAGCCTGTACGGTGTGCGGTCTTCAAGAAACTGGGGCGCGGGGGATTTCACGGATTTGGAAGAGCTGACGCG
The DNA here is from genome assembly GCA_003487005.1 of Bryobacterales bacterium. Classification (GTDB taxonomy): domain Bacteria; phylum Acidobacteriota; class Terriglobia; order Bryobacterales; family Bryobacteraceae; genus PNKE01. The sequence goes on along the minus strand of DNFG01000215.1, from coordinate 15,157 downwards.
GTGGGCGGCGAAGTCGCTGGGTGTGAGTGTGGTGGCGTTGAATCCACTGCATGCACTGCATAACCGGGAGCCTTACAATACGAGTCCCTATTTGCCTTTGTCGTCATACTACCGGAACTACCTGTATCTGGATGTGGAGCGGATTCCGGAGTTTGGGGAGAGCGAAGCGGCGCGGCGGATGTTGGGACGGGAGACGGTACAGGAGGCGATTGCGAGGTTACGGGCGGCGGAGTTGGTGGACTACGGAGGGGTGGCGCGGCTGAAGCGGGGGTTTTTGAAGCTGCTGTTCCGGGAATTTCTGCGGAGGCATTGGGCGACCGGGACTGAGCGGGCACGGCGGTTCCGGCGTTACCTGGCGGAGGAGGGGGAGTTAATCAACGGCTTTGCGGTCTATTGCTCCCTGGATGAAGTATTGCATGCGCGGAACCGGGAGCTTTGGATTTGGCCGGACTGGCCGGCGGAGTACCAGGATCCGGAGTCGGCGGAAACGAAGGCGTTTGCGGAGCGGTACTGGCGGCGAGTATTGTTCCACCAGTGGGTGCAATGGCAGATTGATGAGCAGTTGGCGGAGGTGCAAGCGGCGGCGCGGGCGGCGGGGATGGAGATTGGGTTGTACCATGATCTGGCTCTGGCGACGGACAGTTGCGGGGCGGATTTGTGGGCGCACCGTCGATTTTTCGCGCAGGGATGCCGGGTGGGGTCACCGCCGGACGATTTCTCGCCGGACGGGCAGGACTGGGCGTTTCCACCGCCCCAGCCGGAAACGCACCTGGAGGACGGGTATCGCTTGTTTTCGGAGACGATCCGGAAGAACAGCCGGCATGGGGGGGCGCTGCGGATTGACCATTTCATGCGATTCTACCGGTTGTTCTGGGTTCCGGATGGGTTGGCGGCGAGGCACGGGACGTATGTACGGGAGCGGTTTGAGGACTTGATGGGGATTCTGGCGCTGGAGAGCGTGCGGGGCGAGTTTCTGGTGATTGGGGAGGATCTGGGGACATGTCCGCCGGAAGTACGGGAGGGGATGGCGCGGTATGGGGTGCTGAGCTACAAGCTGTTCTATTTCGAGAAGGGGCCGGACGGGTTGCAGCGGCGGCCGGACGAGTTTCCGCACCTGGCGCTGGTGTCGTCGACAACACATGATTTGCCGACGCTGGCAGGATTCTGGGCGGGGCGGGACATCGAGGCGCGGAAGGCAGCGGGGTTGCTACCGGATGAGAGTTGGTATCAGCGGCAGTGGGATGAGCGGCGGGGAGAGAAGCGCAGGATGGTTGAAACGCTGGTCCGAGACGGGTTCTTGCCACCGGATTTCCCCCGGGAGGTGGCGGAGTGGACCGAATTGACGGGTGAACTGCACAATGCGGTGATTGGATGGCTGTGTTCGACTCCGTCGGCGCTGATGCTGCTGAACCAGGAGGACCTGACAAAGGAGACGGAGCAGCAGAACCTGCCGGGGACGACGGCGGAGTATCCGAACTGGAAGCGGAAGATGAAGTTGAGTCTGGAGGAGTTGCAGGGGGAGGAGGCGGCGGGATTCGTGAAGATGTTCCGGACGTGGTTGGAGCGGACAGGGCGGGTGAATGGGTAGGAAAGCGAGAACCCCCTGGGTGTGTCAGGAATTCCGTGGAAGCGGCAGCCTTCACAGTCCCACTTCGCAACCGGCTTCCGCAGCGCCAGGCAGATCACTCTCAGAGCTGCGTCTTCGCTTGAAAAGGCGCCGCGCGTCCCACCGTTCGGCAAAGTGTGCCAATTGCTGTTCGGCCTCGGGCTCCGTCGCGGCCCGGTAGTCCGCTTTCAGATCCCCCGCCACCGCCTTGCGCTCTTTCCAACCCAGATAGTCCAGGCTCGCTCGCACCAGGCGCACGACGCAGAACGGCACCTGCGCCTGCGGGAAGCCCTTCAGCCCGTCCACACGGGCGATCAGCACAACCTTCACGCCCCGGTTCTTCAAGTCCGTCAGCATTTGCAGCCAGAATTTCGCGCCTTCGTGCGCCGATGTCCACAGCCGCAGCACGTCCTTCCGCCCATCGAGATCAATGCCGATGGCCACGTACATTGCCCGGTTGTCCACCCGTCCTTCGTGTCGCATCTTCATCATCAGCGCGTCCAGAAACACGATCGGGTAGAGCGGCTCCAGCGGCCGGTTCTGCCACGCCGTGACCTCCTCCAGCACCGCGCCGGTGACCTCGGCAATCAGCGCCGGGCTCAACTGCACGCTGGAACCCTCTTCGAGTTGACCCCGGGTTTCGCGCGTCGTCACCCCACGTGCGTACATCGACAGAATATTGTCGTCGAAGCCGGTAAACCGCGTCTGGTGCTTGGCCACCAACCACGGCTCGAATGTGCGATTGCGATCCCGGGGCCCCGCGCTCTCGGCCTCTCCGAACTTGCCGTTGATGGACTTCCGCGTCGCGCCGTTGCGGGAGCTGCCGCTGCTGCGGCCCGCCGGATCGCGCTTCTCGTGGCCCAGATGGTGGGCCGGCCCGGCGTTGAGCGCCCGCTCGACCATAGCGCAGGTGAGCTGTTTCAACAGCCCCTGCTCGCCAATCCGATCCTCCGGGCTCCGGCAGTGGCCCAGCAGCTCGACAAAGCACCTTCATCCCCCTGTGTCGCCATCCACACCCGCCACGCCCCCTCCGGCCGCCCCGCCATGGGGGTGGGCAATCTCGGACCGGACTTTGGGGAATTTTCGACCGGAGTTGACAGGTGGAACGCACCACCGCAAAACGGGACCAGGCACCGCATTCCACTCCCATTCGGCCGCGACGCAGGTCACTCATGGCTGGCAGGCACGCCACGGTCGCGCCCCTATTGCCGAGGTCCACGCAGTCACTCCGTCTCGACCCGAAATGCCGCTGGCGGCATCCGGGCCCCAGGATGTCCGCCGGCTCTGTCCCGCGGATTCAGACAGAAAGAGGTTTCGCGGCCCGGAGGATGGAAATGAACCGCCAGCCGCAAGCCCAGCGGACTGGGCGGCACCGCGAACCGGGCTTCCACACGATGGTAGCTTTGTGAGATGCGCTGGTTCCTGTTGCTTGTTCTTCTTTCTTCTGCACTCCATGGGCAGCAGCGCCGGGTGGCGATTACGTTTGACGATCTGCCGCGCGGCGGCGACAGTGCCGATGGCCGAAACCTGGCTGCTGTCCAGGAGATGACCACCAGACTGCTCGGGCACCTCCGCGATATCCCGGTGGCGGGTTTCGTCAACCCAGGCAGCGCCACCGCCCAGATTCTTGGCGAACCCGGCTTCCAGTCGATTTTGCGCCTCTGGGTGGAATCCGGGGCGATCCTCGGCAATCACACTTTCTCCCATCCCGATTACAACAGCACGCTGCTCGACGAGTACTCGGCCGACATACTGAAAGCCGAACCCGCGCTGGTCCAGGCCATCGGGCAGCGGCCGGTCTATTTCCGGCATCCGTTTCTGCATGCGGGAAAGGAACCGGAAACCAGGCAGGCCCTGGATCGCTTTCTCGCGGAGCGGGGGTATCGCGTCGCGCCAGTGACACTGGATAACTCTGACTACCTGTTCGCGTTTGTGTACGCCAGCGCCCTGGAGGATGATGCCGTCCTGGCGCGGCGCGTCCGTGCAGCCTATATCGACTACATGGACTCGATTTTCGCGTTTTTCGAGCAGTGGTCGAAGGAAGTTGTGGGCCGCGAAATCGCACAAATTCTGCTCCTCCATGCCAACCGCCTGAACGCCGACGCGATGCCCGAGTTGCTCGCGATGATGAAACGGCGCGGATACCGCGCTGTTTCGCTCGACGAGGCACTGACCGACCCGGTCTACCAAAGCCGCGACACCTACGCGGGGGCGGGCGGAATTTCGTGGATCCACCGCTGGGCGCACACAAAGGGGATGGAAGTGAGGTGGGAACCAGAAGAGCCCAAATGGGTGCGCGACGAGTTCCGGCGGCGCCGGGCGCTGCGCGACTGACGTCCGGAGCCATTCCCGGCCACGGCGCCAGCCTCCCGGAAGAGCACACTGGGACGAGTTCGGCCCGTTCAAATGGCGCGGCTGAACCGGGTCGAGTTGATCCGCGCGCGTGCTACTCCTCCATCAACGCTTTCCGATCCACTTTCTTCGCGCTATCCTTTTGTCGGGTCATCCGTCTTTTTTTCGGCCGCGAAACGGATCGGTGAAAGATTTAACATGACCGGTCTGCTTTTTGCTGAACGATTGGAGCGTAAACTATTCTGTTTCTGTCCAGCAATTTGGGGCGTAGTGTGGAGGTGTGCTATGCAAATGGGTGTTTGGATTGTGCTGATGTGCATTGGTCTCCAGGGCTCGGCTCTCGACTGTGCGGGGGAGAGTCTCCAATCGGCGGGCTTGCCGGCAGATGTGATTCTGGTTGTCGACGGCAGGAAGATCGATACGAGCAGGGTGAAACCCGCGGACAGATGGGCAATGGAGAACGCATTCTTCCAACACCGGAGAAGGGCTCCATCGGGACCTCAGGATGAGTCGGTACTGCAGCGTTTGGAAGAGAACAGGAGATGCGAGGCCGTGCGTGCGGCAATCACACTGGCCGTGCAGAAAGACCTTCTGGAACAGGCGCGCATCACGGTGAGCGGTGAGGAGCGGGCGGAGTACCGGCGATCGCTGCTGAGGAGCGCCACACCAGGAGAGGTGGCGGCGGAATTGCGCGCCAAAGGGGAAGCGCTGAAGGAAGCACTCGATGCGGTGTATGAGAAGGGGGAGGATCCGAGAGCTGTCTTCGAGCGAATGAAATCGCGACTGGGCTATTCCGACGTGGACTGGGGATCGGACGTATACATGGCAAGGGACGCTGAGAGGCGAAAGGAGGCCGTCCGTCGTTTACGCGAGGAGATGCCAGCCCACATTATTGAGTACCATTCGCGGCCGGATGCCTCGGATGAACAGATCCGGCTGAGGAAGTTCAAACAGAAGATCTACGCGGATCCGGAATTAGCGGGGTTCTGGACGCCGCCGGGACGACTCATCTCTGACGATATTGGGGCGGTCTATGGCAGATGGCTGAAGGCGCAAGTGGCGAAGAGCCATGTCTGGCTGGACAACCCGGTGTGGGGAGAACGGTGCGAGTTGGCGAAACACGGGATCGTGGTTGGCACGGAGGTCCGCTAGCGGCGCATCGCGGTTCCTCGGATAGCGGCAGGGGGCTGGGGCGGGAGTGCACAGGCATGCATGAGGCCATTGTGAGAAGGCGAGATTGGGACGAATTGCCCGTGCGGATCTGAGGCAATGGACGACAAACAATCCGGCACGAGGCAGCTCCCGGATTCGCACATTTCCCGCGTCCGGGATTCCCGGGGACCGGCCAGACACCTTCAACGCAACCCGGCGTGGCTGCGGAGTCCTTATCGAGACGCTATTGATAAATTCGTGCCGGGGACGGGAATGCGTACGGACGGTTTGCTCCGGCACTCATTTTGTTGCGGGGTGTTTGGGCGCGAAGTTGCTGAATGAAGATGGTTGGTGAAACGGGGGGCCCGGGAGCGGGTGTTGCGCCGGCCGGGTTGGGGATGACGCAGCGGGGGAATCCCGCCAGGTCCGCCGCCGTGAACGCCTGGGCCGCGGAAAATCCGCCGCCAGCGAGGATGTCCGCGGCGGCGTCCATGGGTGAGTCTTTACCGGGACCTCCGGTGATAGAGTTCTTGGAAGGAGTGGCGACATGAAGTGCGCGATGTTGATTTTGTTGGGGTCGGCCCTGCTGGCGGCCCAGCAGACGGCCCCGGTGACGCTGTTTGAAGCGGGCACGCACGGTTACCGGGGGTACCGGATTCCCGCTCTGGTGATGTCGTCCAAGGGGACACTGCTGGCATTCTGCGCGGCCCGCAAGGAACTTGGCGACTGGGCGGATATCGACATCGCAATGCGCCGGAGCACCGACGGCGGCAAGACGTGGTCCCCAATGAAGATCATTGCCGACCGCGCAACCATGACGGTCGACAACCCGACGCCGATCGTCGACCGGAAGACAGGCGCCATCCACTTTGTGTACCAGGTGAATTACGCGCAGTTGTTCTACATGCGCAGTGACGACGACGGGCTGACGTTCTCCGAACCGGTGGACATCACCGATGCGGCCCACGATTACCGGCGCGGCTGGGCGCCGGAGAAATCGGACAGCAAGTACGGATGGAGCGTGATCGCGCCCGGACCGGGCCATGGCATCCAACTCGCCAGCGGCCGTCTCGTCGTCCCGGTTTGGCTTTCGCCGCATTACCGGCACCGGCCGTCCGTGACTTCGACGATCTACAGCGACGATCATGGGAAGACCTGGAAGGCCGGGGCGCTGATCCCTCAGGACACCGTCGATCCGCTCGTCAATCCGAGCGAACATGCCCTCTTGGAACTCGCCGATGGGCGGGTGATGACCAACCTCCGGAACGAGGGCAAGGAGCGGCGGCGCGGAGTCTCGATCAGTCCGGACGGGATCTCGGGCTGGGCGGTGCCGAGGCGCGACGAGGGACTGTTTGAAGCCGTCTGCATGGCGAGTCTGGTGCGTGTGGGCAACCGGTTCATCTATGCCAGTCCGGCAGCGCTGCCCCGCAACGATCTGACCGTCCGGGTGAGCCTGGACGAAGGCCGGACGTGGGCTCATTCACGGCTCTTGCTGGCGGGGCCGACGGGCTACAGCGACATGGCCACCGGTTCGGATGGCGCCATTTACGTGCTGTATGAGCAGGTGGATCCGTCCTCACCCGGGGGCCGGAAGCAAAACCTCGTGTTAACGCGTATCACCGCGGAGTGGGTGATGGAGGGCGGCGGGGGCAGGGCTTCGATATACTGAGCGGCCAGAATGAAGAACGGAATCGGAATGGTGCCGGAATACGACGCAGTGGAACTGCGTACGGGTCGATTGAGCCGGATCCGCTGCGTGGAGGCGCGGCAGTTGGGAGAGGTGGACCGGATGGTCCGTGTGGTGAAGTGCTACTGCCGGAGTCATGACGTGTTGACCGCCGAAGAGGCGGAGCAGCAGAAGCGGCCGTCCTTTGTGTTCCCGGTGGAGCATTTCCTGGATCTGGAAGGATTGATCGGGCAGGATTTGCGGGGCCGTGTCTACAAGGACACGGAGCAGCACCGGGTCCGGTTCTTTCTGGACCTGAAGGAGCACGCGGGCTTCAAATTGGGCGAGGGTCAGGTGGATCTGCTGAGCCCCTGGTATGACGACAGCGTGCTGAAGGAGTAGCGGATCAGGCCTCGGAGGCGAGCGCCGTGAGCAGGCTCAGCGTGGCCCGGGCGAGCGCCAGATGCAGGGGATGGCGGGCCTCGGCCTTCATCTTTTCGAGCAGGGTGACCGACCAGTCGAGGTGCTGGGCGCGGAACTGCTGGATTGTCTGCCTGTCTTCGTCGTTGGCGAGGAGTTGGGCGAAGAACAGCAGGAGCAATCCGAGGTGGTCGGCGGGTTCATTCGCGGTGGAGGGTTCTGCGCCATAGCGGCGGTACCAGTCGAGGGCCGAGTGGTGGGCAGGGCCCATCAACCGCGGTTCCGGATCGTAAGTGGACTGCCAGGGGGAGCACGGAGCGCCATCGGGAGAGAGGAACAGGCGGGTGTACTCGATTTCGGCGGGTTCGGGGGCGCCCTGCGCAAGCAGAATCTCGTCGCAAAGCGCGGCGTGGGGTGACTCGGGGTCGCCGGGGTCATCCGGGGGAGCGAGGCGGCGGGGGTCGGCAACAAGGAAGGCCTGGCCCAGCAGCGTTGCCTGCCGGGCCAGGAGTTGGCGTTGGTCCATGGAACCGATCATAGCGGCTGGATATTCACAACCGCATCCATGATGCAGGAGGAACCGCCGTAATTGCCGGCGGCGACGAAGTCCTCGGTGGAAGCGTCGGGGACGAGGTCGCCGTCGCGGACCCCTTTGAAGCCTGCTTTGCTCAACAGGCGGTTCCGGTGGCCGAAGCCGTGGGCGACCTGAACGCAGTCCGGGCGCAGCGTGGGGCTCAGGTGCGCGGGCACTTCGAGTTGACCGACGCGGGAGGTCAGACGGACCATCTGCCCTTCCCGGATGCCGAGTCTGGCGGCCAGTTCGGGATGGATGATGGCGGCGTTGGTCGGCATCAGCTCATTCAGATAAGCGTTGTTCTGAGTGGAGTTGCGCTTGTGGACGCCGGGGATGAAGGTGAGGTAGTAGTAGGGGTATTCGGCGGAGGGCTGATCCCGTTTGGGGTGCCATTTGGGGAGGGGTTCAGCGCCCTTTTCGGCGAACTGGGGCACCAGAATCTGGCATTTGTTGGTGCCGCCGACGGTGGGGAAGGAGGTGCGGGGCACAAAGGGGGCGGGGCGGTCGACGCGGCCTTTGTTGCGGAAGTCGGCGAAGTTTTCGCCGAGGTTGGCGCGGCGGGCCTGTTCATCGAGCAGTTCGGAGGCATTGAGCCAGGCGCCGTCGGGTTTTTTGAAGTAGTCGGGCACGAGGCGTTTGCCTAGTTCGAGGGCGACGTAGGCGATGGATTTGGTCTCGAACATGGGCGCACTGACCGGTTGGCGGGCGACAGCCTGCGGAGAGGTGGCGCGGTAGTTCCGGACGACGATGCCGGAGCCTTCGAGGTAGGTGGTGGAAGGCAGGACGATGTCGGCCATCGAGGTGGTGTCGGTGGGGATGACATCCATGGCGACCGAGAACTCGACCGAGCGCATGGCGTCTTCCATGTGGCGGGGGAACGGGAAGCCGAGGATCGTGTAGTTATTCCAGAAGGCGGCCTTGATCATGCCGGGGTAGCGGCGGAGCATGCCGTCGGCGAGGGTGGAGAACATACCCTGGTTGACCTCTTCGGCGAGGGGGAGCAGGTTGCGGCCATCGACGCGGCGGCCGAGTTTCTGCGGGTAGGGGGGCGGGGGCCAGATGGCGTCGGCTCCGGCGAGGGGGATGCCGCGGGCGAAGTAGCGGCCTCCGGGGCGGTCGATGGTGCCGGCGAGGATATTGAGGATGGAGATGGCATGAACGAGTTGGGTGGCGTTCATGTAGTTGGCGCAGAGAGTCTTCTTGTGCGCGGGGGCGATGGCGGGGCGGGTGGTGGCGAACTCGCGAGCGATGCGGGCGATATCGGCGGCGGGGACATCGCTCAGTTCCGAGGCCCACTGCGGGGTGTACTGGGCGAAGTGAGTCCGGATTTCGGACTCATACTGGCCAAAGTTGGTGTACAGATCGACAAAATCGCGATCGTAGAGGTTCTCGCTGATGATGACGTTGATCATGGCGAGAGCGACGGCGAGGTCCGAACCGGGGCGGATGTTGTGATACTCGGTGGACATCTTCGAGGTGGCGGTGTAGGTGGGGGCGAAGCGGACCACCTTGGCGCCGTTGGCGCGGGCCTTGACGATGCCGTTGGCATAGACGATCTTGTTCTTGGCGACCTGATCCCAGCCGAACAGCAGGATGTATTTGGAGTTCTCGAAGTCGTTCGTGTACTGTTTGCCGCCGGTGGTGTAGCGCTGGATGATGTTGTCGGTGAGGAAGCAGACATCGATGTGGTCGATGCGATTGACGACGCCGAGGGCGTTCATGAAGCGCGACCAGAAATCGTGGCCGGGGAGGGTGCAGAACAGAAGGGACTCGCGGCCATGCTCGGTCATGTAGAACTGGAACCGTTCGGCGATGGTATCGAGCGCTTCGGTCCAGGAGATGCGGACCCAGCCGGGGTCTTCATCGAAGCCCTTGTTGGGATTGGTGCGCTTCATGGGGTACTTGAGGCGGTCGGGGTCGAGGAGGAACTGGCCGCCGGCGGCGCCTTTGCCGCAGAGGTGGCCTTCGCCGTGGAGGTCGCCGTCGATGCCCTTGAGGAACTGGAGGGCGCCGTCCTTGACGGTGGCCTCGATGCCGCAGTTGGGGGAGCAGATACCACAGGCGGTGTGGATCGTGTTGATGGTGGCGGCCTGCGCGGCGGCGGGGCGGAAGAACTGGTCGAAGGCGAGGAAGGGGCCGGGGGCGGTGAGCAGGCCGGCGGCGCCGCCGGTCATCTGGAAGAGATTGCGTCGGGTAATAGACATGGCATGGCTCCTTTTACTGACCGGCGGGGTAGGGTGTCGTGATGAACCGGATGTGGGGCCGGGTCTGGGCGGGGTTGGTGAAGTTGGGGACGCGGTCGACGCCCTGGGTGCGGATGTCGTCCCATTCACCGAACTGGAGGGCGCCGGTGGGACAGATGGTGGCGCAGGCGGGTTCGAGGCCGGTTTCGATCCGGTCGAAGCAGCCGGTGCATTTTTCCATTTTCATGGTGCGTTCGTTGAACTGGGGGGCCTGATAGGGGCAGAAGGCGGCGCACTGGCGGCAGCCGACACATCTGGACTGATCGATCTGGATGGTGCCGTCTTCGGAACGGCGGGTGATCGCCTTGACGGGGCAGACCATCATGCACCAGGCGGTGTCGCAGTGGTTGCAGGCCGAAGAGAGGGACTGTTCCTGGATCATCGGGAAGGTTCCCGAGTGGCGAACAGTGACGCGGCGGTAGCGGACGTTGATGCCGACTTCCACCTGGTTCCACTGTTTGCAGGCCGTTTCGCAGGCCTGACATTCAATACAACGTTTTTCGTCAAAAAGCCAACCGTACGAGGGCATATAGATCCTCCGGCGCCATGGCGCCGGTTGTATGAGTTACACGTTACGAGCCGTCTCGAAATAGGACTGGACTGTCGGAAATAGGGACAGGATTCCCGAGCCGAGTGGGGGAGATGGCGCAGGATCTGGCGTGGGTGGGTGGCCATGCCCCATCATTCTTTTACGGTATAGATTCCAGACCCGGAACTCTGATATGATTCAGCCACGGAGATTCCAACCATGAGATGTGAAAGTGCTTTTCTGAACAGCCTGATGGGCAAGCGGGTGGAATTGGTGGCGGTGGATGCACCGGTATTGCCGCCGATGGTGTTGGAGGAAGTGACCTCGCTCGGGGTGGTGGTGCATGACGACGAGCGGGCGCATTTCTTCCCGTGGTCGGAGGTGGTGGAGATTGCGCCGTGCAAGCCGTCGGCGGAAGAGATGAAGGCGGAGGAGTTGATGGAGGCGGCGCTGGAAGTGGATTCGGAGCCGTAGAAACCGCGGCCGCTCCCGGATGCAGGGGGAGCGGCCGCGAAGAGCCGCTGGATGGCTGTAGCGGCTAAGAGCGGAGCTTCTCGATCTGGACGACGGCGTCCATGATGGCCCCGGAGCCGCCGAAGTCCATCAATTCGAGCATTTCCTCGGGGGTGAGGTCGGGGATCACATCGCCGTCGCGGGCGCCTTTGTTGGCGGCATTGCCGAGGCTGCGGGAGCGGTGGCCGAAGCCGTGGGGGACGAGGACCATGTCCTCGCGGACGGTTCGGGAGAGGTGGGCGGGCAAGTCGATGGCGCCGACGCGGGAGCGGATGCGGACGGGGTTGCCCTCCAGGATGCCATGCCGGGCGGCGGTCGCCGGGTGGAGGGTGACCGTGTTGGTGGGCATGATTTCATGCAGGATGGAGCAGTTCTGGGTGGTATTCCGCCGGTGGGTGCCAGGGATGTAGGTGACGTAGTAGTAGGGGTATTCGGCGGAAGGCTGTTCGCGCTTCGGGTGCCAGTGGGGGAGGGGTTCGAAGCCCTTGTCCTTGAACTGGGGGACGTAGATCTGGCATTTCCCGCCGGAGTTGGGGACATTGAAGGTGGTGCGGGGAACGAAGGGGCGGGGTTCCGCGACGACGCCTTTGGCGCGGAATTCGGTGAAGGTTTCACCGAGGCCGGCGCGTTTGGTCTTTTCGTTGAGGAGGGTCCCGCCGGAGATCCAGGCGCCGTCGGGGGTTTTGAAGTAGTCGGGGCAGAGGCGTTTACCGAGTTCGATGGCGACATTCCCGGTGCCGCGGGCCTCGAAATAGGCGCCGGCGACGGCCTGCCGGACGACGGATTGCGGGTATTTGGCGTTGAAGTTCCGGGTGATGATGTCGTTGCTCTCGAGTTGGTGACCGGCGGGGAGGACGATATCGGAGAGGTTGACGGTGTCGGAGGGGAGGAAGTCAAAGGTGGCGATGAACTCGACGGTCTGGAGCGCTTCGACCATGCGCAGAGGCTGGGCGAAGCCCTTGACGTCGTAGGCGTTGATGAAGGCGCCCTTGATGAGGCCGGGATGGCGGCGCAGCATGCCGTCGGCGAGGGTGGAGAACATGCCCTGGTTTGCGTCGTTGGCGAAGAAGAGTTGGTCACGGCCGTCGACGCGGCGTCCAAGCTTCTGCGGATAGGTGGGCGGGGGATAGACGGCATCGACGCCGGGCACGCTGTGGGTGCGGGCGAAGTAGTTGCCGCCCTCGCGGTCGATGGTGCCGGTCAGGATCTGCAGGATGGCCTGGGCATGAGCCATCTGGGTAGCGTTGGTGTAGTTGGCGGTGAGGGTCTTCTTGTAGGCCGGCGCCATGCCGCGGGCTCTACCGAACTCCTGAGCGATGCGGCGGATGGTTTCGGCGGGGACGCCGCAGAGCGGCGCGGCCCATTCGGGGGTGTACTGGGTGAAGTGCGAACGGATTTCGCTTTCGAACTGCGCGAAATTGGTGTAGTTGTTGACGAAATCGCGGTCGTAGAGGTTCTCGGTCAGCATGACGTTGATCATGGCGAGGGCGATGGCGGGATCGGAACCGGGGCGGACGGAGATCCATTCGGAGGCGACACGCGAGGTGGGCGTCTGGTTGGGGCTGAAGTGGATGACCTTGACGCCCTTTTCGCGGGCGGCGAGGATGCCGTTGACGGCAGGCATCTTGTTCTTGGCGACAAGGTCCCAGCCGAACAGGACGATGTAGCGGGCGTTTTCGAAGTCTTCGCACCAGCTCTTGCCGCCAGTGGTGTATTTGCGGACAACCTGGTCGGCGGTGTAGCAGATGTCGTTGTGGTCAACACGGTTGATGAGGCCGAGGGCGTTGACGAGGCGGGCGAGAAGGTCGGGGCTGTTGCGGGAGAGGAAGAGGATGGAATCGCGGCCGTAGTCGGTCATGTAGCGCTGGAAGCGCTCGGCGATGGTATCGAGGGCCTCGTCCCAGGTGATCCGGACGAAGCCGGGGTCCTCATCGAGGCCGCGGCGGGGGTTGGTCCGCTTCATGGGGTATTTGAGGCGGTCGGGGTCGTAGGCGAAATTGAGGATGGAAGCGCCCTTGCCGCAGAGGTGGCCCGCGCCGTGGGCATCGCCGGGGAGGCCTTCGGCGAAGACGGGGATGTTGTCGCGGACGGTGACCTGCATACCGCAGGCGGGAGTGCAGAAGCCGCAGCAGGTGATCAGTTTCCTGACTTCGGAAGAAGTGGTGGAAGCGGGTTGGAAGAACTGTTCAAAGGCTCCGGACGCGGAAGGGGCCGCCAGGAGGCCCGCTCCGCCGGCCTGAAAGAGGTGTCGACGAGTGATAGCCATGATGGATGTCCTTTCCTGTTAACCGGGGAAGCCTTGGGTGATGAACCGGATGCGGGGCAGCGTGCCGGCGGGGTTGCTGAAGTGGTCGATGCGGGCGGAGCCTTTGGTTTTGACTTCATCCCAGGGGGCGAACTGGAGAGCGCCGGTGGGGCAGAGGGTGGCGCAGGCGGGTTGTTCGCCGGCTTCGAGGCGGTCGGGGCACTGGGTGCATTTCTGCATGACGCGCAGGCGTTCGTTCCATTGCGGGGCCTGATAGGGGCAGAAGGCGGCGCACTGGCGGCAACCGTAGCATTTGCTGGTATCGATTTGCACGGCGCCGTGGGCATCGCGGGAGATGGCCCGCGCGGGGCAGACCTTCATGCACCAGGCGTTATCGCAATGGTTGCAGGCGCCGGCGAGCGGGAGGACATTACCGGCGGCGGATTCATGAATGCGGACCTGGCGATAGCGCAGGCCGGTGGGGACCTGGTTCCACTGTTTGCAGGCCACTTCGCAGGCGCGGCACTCAATACAGCGTTTGGGATCGAGCAGCCATCCGTAGCTTTGCATGGTGTTTGACTCCTGGGCGCGACGAGGCGCCATGATGGATCACCACGGGTTATTGCATTTGGACTGCCAGAGTGAAGCACAATGGAATCAGTCAGTTGAAGTCATTTTTGTGTTGGAGAATCCAGCGAGGAATGCGGGAATTTCCCACACGGCGGAGGCCGGCGGTGAAGCGGGCAATCAGGGGTGGGCCATGCGATCGGCCCAGCGGAGGAAGCGGAAGAGTTCGGATTTGTGGGCCCAGACGAACTTCCAGAACACGCCGGGCGTGATCTGGTGGGCGGGGATGCCCCAATAGGTTTCAATGCGCCAGAGGAGGTAGGGCGAGCGCCAGGGGGTGAAGCGGTTGCCACGCGAGGCGCGCCAGAGGAAGAGAAGCATGGTGGTCAATCGCCCGGAGCGGCGGCGGGGCGGCGGCGGGGTTGTTCATCGGGAGTGGCGTAGTAGCCGGTGCGGGTGCGGACGGTGAAACGGCTGCCGGCGGATACTTTGATCTGGCGGTAGGTGCCGTCGAGGGCCTGGTTCTGGGGCGAGTAGGCGATGACGTACTGGTTCCGGATATCGTGGGCGACCTGATCGGCGACGGTCTCGACCTCGGAGAGGGCGTCGGGGTAGTAGGCGGCGGCGCCAGAGGCCTTCGTGAGGTTATCCAGGAAGCGCTTGGCGCGGCGGGCTTCGCGGCGGTCTTCATCGGCGAGGAGGCCGATGGAGTAGATCAATGCGCCGGATTTCTGGGCTTTTTCAATCAATTTTTCGGCGGTGGCGCTAAACGAAGCGGTATCGGCGCCATCGCTGATGAGGAGGAGAACCTTCTTGTCGCGCTTGCCCTCGGCCACGAGGTGGTCGAGAGACATGGACAGCGCATCATAGAGCGCGGTGCCGCCGCGGGAATCAATGCGCGCGACGCCTTCCTCGAGTTTGGACATCTGGGCGGTGAAGGGGACGTCCAGGTAGGCTTCGTCGTTAAAGTTGACGACGAAGACTTCGTCGTTGCGCTTCGACGACTTGACGAGGCGGACGGCGGCCGATTCGACGGCGGTGCGTTTGCCGCGCATCGAGCCTGAGTTATCGATCACGATGCCCAGCGAGAGGGGGATATCCTCCTGGCGGAAGATGCGGATCTGCTGTTCGGCGTTGTTTTCAAAGACTTTGAAGGCGGAGCGTTCGAGGTCGGTGACCATGCGGCCGCGGCGGTCGAAGACGCCGCAGTAGAGGACGACGAGGCGGGTACCGGTGGAGAAGGTGAGTTCGCCCTCGGCGTTGGGGTCGGGGGGGGGGGGGGGGGGTTGG
>DNFG01000007.1 GCA_003487005.1 Bryobacterales bacterium | reverse complement strand
CTCCGGCCTCACCATCGACCAGCTTGAAGCCAAAATCACCGAGCGCCTCACCCGCCACCTCCGCGCTCCCGACGTCACCGTCTCCATCACCGAAATGCAGTCCCAGCCCGTCTCCGTCCTCGGCTCCGTCGGCAAACCCGGCGTCCAGCAGGTCCAGGGCCGGATGTCGCTGATGGAGGTCATCTCCCTGGCCGGCGGCCTCCGCACCGACGCCGGCTACTCCATCCGCATCGCCCGCCTCCGCGAATGGGGCGCCATCCCCCTCGAAGGCGCCCGGGAAGACGAAACCGGACGCTATTACGTCGCCGAAGTCGGCGTCAGCGAGATTCTCGAAGGCAACGCCCCCGCCAAGAACATCCCCGTCAAACCCCACGACGTCATCACCGTCCCCAAGGGCCAGATGGTCTACGTCATGGGCGCCGTCAAAAAGTCCGGCGGCTTCGTCCTCGGCGAACGACAGACCATCACCGTCCTTGAAGCCGTCTCCCTCTCCGAAGGCTTCGACCGCTTCGCCAGGGAAGGCGAAATCAAGATCATGCGGAAGACCGAGAACCCGGAAAGCCGCGCCGAAATCGCCGTCAACGTGAAGCGGATTCTCGAAGGCAAGGATCGCGACATTGCCCTCGAAGCCGACGACATCCTCTATGTCCCCCTGAGCGGCGCCAAACGCGCCACCGCCCGGTCGCTGGAAGCCGCGATCAGCGTCGGTTCCGGTATTGCCATCTGGCGTGGCGGCCTGCCTCGCTGACCGTCAAGGAGTTCTGCCATGTCCCAACAATCCCCACCTCCGGGTGACGCTCGCGACCACGACAGCCGGCTGCCCGCCCGGTTTGAAATCGTCGAAGCCGGTGTGCCGCACCGGCTCGAAGGCCCGCAGGTCAATTACTACGGCAGCCCGGCCCCCGAGGAAGACCCCGATTCCGGCGGGCTGCTCGACTACTGGCGCATCCTTCGTAGACGCAAAGGCACCCTCATCATCGGGGCCGTCGCCGGTCTGCTCATCGGCATCGCCAGCACTCTCCCGCGGACCCCCATCTACCAGGCCAAAACCACCCTCGAAATCCAGTCCTTCAACCAGAACTTCATGAACATGGGCAATCTCCAGGAGGTCACCGAGGGGTCCGGACCCGCCGGTAACATGGTGGACCTCCAGACCCAGATCAAAATCCTCCAGAGCGACACCCTCGTCGACCGCGTCACCGCCCAGTTGAGCAACGGAACCACGCCCGCCGAACCCGCCGCGCCCGGCCGCCTCGCCGCCTGGCGTCAGGCCCTCAATCTCCCCGAGGAAGCCGCCACCGGCGCCAAGGCGCGCGCCGTCGAGATGGCGGCGGACACCCTCAAAGTGCGCGCCAGCGGCCAGACCCGCATCGTCGAAGTCCTCGTCGATTCCACCGACCCGGCCGTCGCCGCCTCCTTCGCCAACCGGCTCACCGCCGAGTATGTCGAACAAAGCATGGAAGCGCGCTGGCAGTCCAGCCAGCGGACCGGCGAATGGCTCACCCGCCAGATGGACGACCTCCGCATCAAACTCGAACGCAGCGAAGATGCCCTGCAATCCTACGCACAGCGCAACAAACTCGTCTTCACTGGCAAAGACACCAACGTCGACGAGGAAAAGCTCAAGCAGATCCAGGACCAGCTCACCGCCGTCCAGGGCGACCGCGTCTCCAAGCAGAGCCGCTGGGAAATGGCCAGTTCCGCCCCCGCCGAGACCCTCCCCGACGTGCTCAACGACACCCTCATGCGCGGCTACCAGGAGAAAATCTCCGACCTCCGCCGCCAGCAGCAGGAACTCCTCGAAACCTTCACCCCCGAAAATCAACGCGTGAAACGCGTCGCCGCCCAGGTCGCCAGTCTCGAAAAGAGCCTCGAAGTCGAACGCGCCCAAATCCTCCGGCGGATCCGCAACGAGTATGAAGAGGCCATGCGCAAAGAGCGGCTGTTGCAGACCGACTACGACCGCCAGACCCGCCTCGTCACCGCCCTCGGTGAAAAGGCCATCCAGTACAACATCCTCAAACGCGAAGTCGAAACCAACCGCCAGTTGTACGAATCCATGCTGCAGCGCGTCAAGGAAGCCGGCCTCGCCAGCGCTCTGCGCGCCAGCAACGTCCGCGTCGTCGACGAAGCGCAGCCGCCCGAGCGGCCATACAAACCCAGCCTGCCCCTGAACGCCGTCCTCGGTCTGCTCGCGGGCGGCTTCCTCGCCGTCGGCTTCGTGGTGACCACCGAGAAAGCCGACCGCGCCCTCCGCGAACCCAGCGACATCCCGTTCTACCTCGGCGCAAGGGAACTCGGCGTGGTCCCGTCCGCCGGACGCGTTGAGGACGGCAAGAAGCACCGCCTCCTGACCGGGCGAAGCAAGAAGGCTGACGCGGAGACGCAGTCCCTGACGCTCGCGACGAACGGACTATCCGAAAAACTCGAACTCGTCACCCTCCAGCGCCGCCTCAGCGCCACCGCCGAGAGCTTTCGCGCCGTCCTCACCAGCATCCTCTTCTCCGGCAACGGCCACGGCCCCCCGCGCATGATCGTCGTCACCTCCGCCAGCCCCAGCGAGGGCAAAACCACCGTCGCCACCAATCTCGCCCTCGCCATGGCCGAAACCGGCCAGCGCGTCCTCCTCGTCGACGGCGACACCCGCCGCCCCCGCCAGCACGGCATCTTCGAAGTCCCGAATGACGCCGGCCTCACCGACCTCCTCAAGCCTGGCGACGGCGACTGGAAAAAGCTGATCCACGAGTCCGGAGCCCCCGGCCTCTGGGTCCTGCCCGCCGGCCCCGGCGTCGCCGCTCCCTCCCACCTCCTCTACTCCAAGAAACTGCGCGCCGCGCTCGAATGGTTCCGCGAAGAGTTCGACATGGTCGTCATCGACACCCCACCCATGCTGCAGATCCCCGACGCCCGCCTGTTCGGCAAACTCGTCGACGGCGTCGTCCTCGTCGTCCGCGCCAATTCCACCACCCGTGACGCCGCCCTCGCCGCCCGCATGCGCCTCCGCGAAGACGGAGTCACCCTCATCGGAACCGTCATGAACGACTGGGACCCCCAGGACAGCCCCGGCGGCTACTACGGCTCCTACGGAAAATACTCAACTTACCGCCAGTACTACTCCAACCAGGCCGCGAGCTAGACGCGCCGCGAAAGCGCCGAAAAGAGGGATTCGACCCCATTTCGAACCGGGTTTCGAACTGTGGCAATGAAGGAGGCAGGTGTGGCGAAAGAGCCACGCCCGGGAATTGCGTAAGGCGAAGAGAGGGAGCCCACTGGAAGGAGACGTGATGGTGTACGCTGATTCGAGGACAAGAGGGGGGGGAGAGCAGGCAGAAGAGGGGTGCGAGGCAGGAGTGACGGCGCCGGCCGGCCCGGAGCATGGATAGAGTGAGGCCTCATGACAGTATCTCCACTAACAGGATGCAGGACGGAGAAAAGCAAACCGGGGTCCGAAGCCGGAGTCACGAGGCGGAATCAATTGACAGAAAACGGGTTAGGGGCTGACGGAATTATTTCTTATTGGCGTCAATGCCCGAGCACTATGAAACAGGAGAGCGAGAGTCGACGGCTGAGCGCGTACGCAACTGGCAATGCAAGCATCGGACAGGTTGAGCAACCAGGGTCAAATCGATCATGGCCGGGTCTGCCAGGTTGAGTGCGTTTCGAGGAGAGGGACGCGCTTGCATAGGGGTGATGATATTGGCGGAAAACAAATCGTGGCACCGGCGGGTAGGGAGCAAGTTCGGGCCGGGGAGCCTTGAGAGAGATTCCGCATGGTCCCTTGGAACGAATCTGATATCCCGCGCGAGTACGTTGCTTCTGTTGTTCTATGCGGCCGCAGTGCTGCCGCGTGCGGAATTCGGAGTGCTTGTCTTGGCCCAAGCGACGGTGTACTTGATCTTCCCATTTGCACTGGCGGGACTGAATCTAAGTGGGACGCGAATGGCGGCAAGCTATGCAGAGGATGACAAGTTGGCGTGGACGGTCAGTGTGCAGTCGCTCCAAGTCACTCTGGCGACGACGATTGTTGCAGTCGTTTGCACGGCGATGGGCTGGCATTGGATCACCAGAATCGCAGGCAGAGAGGAGCTGGACGAGGGGATCCGATGGACATCCTGCCTCCAGTTGGCAACCCTGACTTTAAGTACTTCGGTTTGCAGCGTGATGACAGGATTCAAGCGGTTTCGAGTGTTGCTCTGGGCAAGTATTGCCGGACTGGTTGGTATGGCGATCAGCGTACCATACACCATTGCGACGGGAGGCATCCGAGGAGCACAAGTGGCGGCTTCCATCTGCCATGGCGCGACGATGGCAACAGTGCTTGTTCACAATCGGAGGCACTACAAGCGAATCTTCATGGCGATGCCCGATTTCGAGATGTGGCGCCGACTGCTCTCCGTAGGTGGGCCGACTTACTTTGTGACGATTTTGGCTGGCGTGACTAACTACCTGGCGCTCAGCCTGATGGCCAGACAGGCAAATGGGACGCTGGACCTTGCCGCTTATGCGGTATGCGACCGAGTCCGGCAAGTATTGATTCTGCCGATGACCGCTGCGGCACCAGCGGCGCTCAGCCATTTGTCTAGTGCAGGAGGGGCGCGAAGATCGGGCATCATCCGCCGAATAGAAGGGGGGGCTGCCGTGGTGACGGTACTCCCGAGCATCCTGGTGATTGCGGCAGGAGGATTTTTGCTCGCCCTATTCGGGCAGGGGTTTGACGACAGCCGGCTTCTCCTTACCATGGCCGCCGTTGGGGCAACACCCTACGTACTCAACACGTTGTACGGGTACGTTCTGATTGCGGACGGGAGGGTAAGCGAACGGTTCGGGTTCGATCTGGGTCTTGCTGCTATTCTGCTGGTGGGGATGGTGCCGTTGATTTCGATGTATGGGGCAGAGGGCTATGTCGGAACGCAATTACTTGGATTCACGGCAGCGGCAATCGCACTAAGAAGCCGGATTCGTGAGAGTCCGAAGACCAATGATCCTGGGCTGGTAAGCGCGCGATGACAAAGACCATTGGGGTTCTCTGCTACAACCTCTGTGATCCGACTGCCGAATTGCTTGAGCGAGTCGGAAGTCAGGTGGCTGCAGAACTGGTGGTGTACCCACTGCAAGCACATGGGGCGAACTATTCAGGCCCCCTGCGCGTTGGAGGAGAAGCAACGCAGCGGCAGCACATCCACGTTCCAAGCCTGGGCACGAAGGAGAGGCTGATGCTGGCCCCATGTGCCGGGACAGTGAAGCGGGCGGTTGGGGACTGCGATCTGGTGATGGTATTGGGATTGCTGGGTGCGCCTTTAGTCAGCCTGCAGCTTTGGCGAATGGTTCATGGGAAGCCAGTTGTCGTGGTGACCCAAATGATGCCCAAAGAGCTTGAAAGTGGACGGCCACGATGGTTAAGGCTTGTGAAGCGAGTCCTGCTGGGGAGGAGGCTGGACTATGTCGCTCAGACGCGTGCAACCGTCGAAACGTTGCGGCATTTGTACTCGATTCCAGTGGATCGGATCACTTACGCGCCGTTCACCCCGGCACTGCAAACAAGCGGTGAGATGGTGAACCTGCGGGGGAGCGGGTGCGTTCGGATCGCACCCAAAGGGGAGTTGCGCCTTCTTTTCGTTGGAACGCTCCATCATCTGAAAGGTCTGGATGTGCTGTTGGAAGCTCTTGGGCAATTGCAGGCTGAGAGGTTCCAATTAACCATCGCAGGGGTGCCGCCAGTGGATGAACCCCAGTATTGGGAAGAACTGAGGCGGAGCGAGCGATATCGCGCGATTGAAGGGCGCATCCACTATGCAGGCCATTTGAATCCGCACGAACTGGCGGCCGTCTATCGGGAACACGATGTACTAGTCCACCCAACCCGGAAGGATGTCTGGCCGAAGGTAATCGAAGAGGCAATGAGTTTCGGGCTCCCGGTCATCACGACGACGCACTGCGGAAGTGGTGCGGAGCTCGTTAAGGAGGGAAAGACCGGATTCATTGTGCGCGCGGGAGATGCGCTCGCGCTGAGAGGGGCGATCGAGAAGCTGGTCGAGGACCGGAAGCGACTCGCAGGAATGCGGGGCTATCTGGAACATCATTGGGACCGTTCGGCGAGGAGGGCGGAGGAAACAAGACAGATCAGTGGACTACTGAACCGAATTCTAGCGACAGCCGGCGGCCGATGGAGGACGAATTGACGCACGTTCTTGTGCCGCAGAGAGCGGAGGGTTCACCGACCCGGATCACGATTGCCTTGCTCATCATGTACATCATCGGTGTAATCGCGCCGATGGGGTGGGCGCCCACGATGCTTCTTTATGCCGTCTTCGCGGGAGGCGCACTCCTCGCCAGCAGTTCGGGCTTGACACTTGCTGCGTACTATGTCGCTTCCGTAATCATCGCCCATCCGCAGGGAACGGAGTACGCATTTGGCCAAGTTGCGAACCCGCAGTACACGGTAATTACCGTCGCCTCGGCTTTGTTGTATCTGTTCCTGTCAAGGCGCATGAGATACCTCGCGGAAGCGGCGATGCGTTCCTGGCCGATCTACCTGTTGTTGGCATTTTCGATCTTCACTGACAGTGTTAATTCCGATTTCAGTCTAACGGGAGAGCTGAGCAAGTGCCTGTTGTCGGCCACGGCTGTGGTGGCGGTCTTTCTGTCAAGGCGTTGCGAGGCGAAGCAAATTCTTACTGGAATGCTGGCAGGTCTGTCTCTGGTGCCGCTTTACCTAGGGTTGGTGCATATCGGCTGGATATCGAGCGTTCGCATGTATTGGACTGAATTTGGAGGTGTCCGGGCGGCGCTTCCGAGACAGGATCCGAATGCAACGGGCTACCTGTTGGTGCTCATGCTGGCGACCGTGTTGTCTGCGGCACTGTTGCGGCGGATCAAGGGGAGGCAGTTGAATCTCCTCCTCGCGGCGGCACTGATGATCCTGGTGGTGTACACAGGAAGCCGGGCATCGGTGATCACGGGGACGGCCGTCATTCTGTGGTGGAGTTTGCGGCTATACATTCTCAAGTTGATCAATGCAAGGAAGCCGGGTTTGTTGCTCCACCGCGTGGGACTAGTGCGACTGGCAGCGGCCGCCTTGGTCGCGGTAGGACTGCTGGTCCTGACCGCGCCAGGGCTTGGCACATCCGCGGCCCAGCGTGTCGAGGATATTTTGGATCGACTGGTGGCAAAGGGATTAGACACCCGACAGTCGGCATATGAGGGAGGGCTGGCGCTGCTTGAGGCGAAGCCCCTGGCCGGGTGGGGCCTGATGCCCTACGTTGAGCACAACAAGGCGCTTGGCGCTTCCATTTATTGGAGCCACAATACTTTTCTTGACATCGCGATTGCAGGCGGGATTCCCCAAGGGCTTTATTTTTTCACGCTGGTGCTGGTGACCTTGATTCAGTCCGCGCGACTTTCGTTTTCGCCAAATGAATCGCAAACCGGTGGTCTTTTGCACATGGGCCTCGTGGCCGGTGTCATGTCGATGTTCGCACTGTCGATGATGAGCGACAAATTGTTTTGGATGCTAATGCTGTATGCATTCGTGCAGCAAGGAGGGAGCCGTGAGCGATTTCTCAGTCTTGCATGTACTGTTGGGGCCGGGTGGAGGGGCGTTGAGCGTTCTCCGGACCCTGTTGGTAGAGCAGGCTCTTCGGCACAATGCGCACGCTCTCCTCGTGACCAATGCCCGGCGGCCGCTGGACTTGCCGGCCGCCCGATTGGCGGACTTGCAGGAAAGGATTTTGGTTGCTGAGGACACGAACAAGGGGTTCTTGTCGTCAGCCCGATACCGTCTCGATCTGAGAGCTTATGTGGAATCGCTAGAAAGTAAGACTGGACAAAGGGCCGTGGTCCATATGCACAATGCGGTTTGGTTCGCGTGTCGGGAATATCTGGAACCGCGAATTGCAGAGAAAGTTCCTGTGGTTTCGACGTTTCACGGTATCTTGCCGATCGACGATCCGGAAATGACACGGATCAGATGGAGGAGCCCGCTGCATGGCTACTGGGTCCGCCAATCGATGAAAAAGGGCAGGGTTTACGCGGCCGTAAGCCGCCGGACCAGAAACCAGGTGGCAGCGGCATACCGAATTTCAGAACCCTCGGCGATCCGCATTGTGTACAACGGAGTCGCACGGGATGAGAGTGCCCCAGGCTGGCCGAATCGAAGAGTTGCGAGCAGAGTCACCCTGGGGTTTATCGGTTCCATCGAGCGCCGCAAGAACTGGAGGTTGGCGGTGGAATTGGCGGATTGCTGCAACAAGCGAGGCTTGGGAGTCCGTTTGGTCGTGGCAGGGGACGGACCGGAGCAGGAGCAAGCCACCGAGGCGGCGCGGAGGCGCCCTTACATGGATTATCTGGGACCGGTGTCGGATCCGATTCGAGGCTTCTACCCTCAAGTTGACATACTCTTGCTTCCTTCTTTGTCCGAAGGGCTGCCCGTCGTGGCGCTTGAAGCGATCTCGCGAGGTATTCCGATTCTAAGCTCGGCTGCAGGGGGGTTGCCAGAGATCGTGAGAACCGGGGTGACCGGTTTCTGCTGTGAGCAGACGGGGCTGGACGATTTCGAACGCGGTTTACGGTCGATCTTGGACCAAGGACTGGAATCGCTCAGGGGGAGTTGTGAGCGAGTATACAGGGACGAGTTCACGGCAGATAGCATGAGCCGGGGGTACGAGGCGCTTTACCGCGAAGCCCTCTCCGGACAGGACTAAAGGATTGGTAATGAACAAGCCAAGCATCGGGCTGGTGTCAGCTCTCCTTGACCCGGAATTCGGGGGGCCTGCTTACGCCGCCCAGAAACTGTTAGTCTCGCTAAAGTCTTCGGGCTACACAGTAAGGTTGGTGGGGCTGTGCGACGAAGACCGCCGCCGACAGGTACAGGACTTTTCTCAGGCGGACGAACTGGTTCCGATCGGGTATCCCAGGGCATGGTTTCCCGGAAAAGGCTTGAGGAGCGCCTTTCACAGGTGCCGGGACACGGATCTGTGGCATGCGCAGATGTTCTGGGATGGGTGCGTACTCCGTACGGTGATGCACGCGCGGCAGAATCGGCTTCCCTGCGTCATCAGTCCGCGAGGCTCGCTCTTTGAAGAACGACTCCGCTCGCTCCACAAACGATTCTACCTGACAGGTGCCATCCCTCTGTTTAACCGGCATGTGAGCGCGTTTCATGCACTTACCGAACGAGAGGCGCGGGCGCTGAGGAAGGCGGGTTTAAAGAGGCCAATTCATGTTATTCCGAACTACGTTCTTCCGCCTCGGCAAGTTGAAGCTGGTGAGTGCAGGGCGGTTCTCGGAGAACTGGGCATTGACACGAACCGGCGCTGGTTGCTGAATCTGGGCCGAATCGCGCGTGGCAAAGGCGTGACAACCCTATTGAAAGCCTTTTCCCGATTGCCCGAGGCGACGCGAGGAGAGTGGGGCATCATCATCGCCGGACCAGATTACCGGGGATACAGCCGCGAAGTGCGCCGCTGCATCGCCGAGTTGGGGCTGAGAGATCATGTGGTCTGCTGCGGCAACGTGGCAGGAGCGGCCAAAGACGCGGTTTTCCAAGCTGCCACCGTCTTCGTGCAGTTGTCCGCTGGGGAGGCGATGAGCAACTCGGTTCTTGAGGCCATGTCACATGGGCTACCCGTCGCGTTATCCCGCGAATGCGAGATGCCTGCGATCGAAGAGCAGGAGGCCGGATGGCTCATTCCGAGGGACGGGGAGGGCCCGTCCCGCAAGCTGCAAGAAATTCTTGAACTTTGTCCAGCAGATGTGGGGAGAGCAGGTTCGAGAGCCCGCAAGTTGGCGCAAACGGAATACTCGGAGAAGACGGTGATCGGAATGTACCTGCAGATGTATCAGGAGGTTCTTGGAGCATGAGCGTTAAGGTGAACCGATCAATCCATCCGTCAAAAGAATCCAGGGCGACGGATCCAGGGCCCGAAAGCGGGGGATACTACGACCGGGGTTATCACGCATCCCGCCACGCGAACCTCATCCTGGACGACGAGTACTTCTGGGCCCGGGCCAAGGCCTCGACGCGACTTTACTTCAAACCTGAAGAGCGAGCGTCCCGCATTTTCGAGTACGGCTGCGGAGTCGGTCAGAGCATTGCGACTTTGCCGAACGCGGCGGGTTGGGACATCAGCGGCGAAGCGCTGGAGGCGTGCCGCCACAGGGGCCTTCGTGTCTACAGCGACTTCGAAGAAGTGCCGAAAGGCGCGTGGGACATCGTCCTCTGCCGTCATGCCCTAGAGCATATGCCGGACCCGAAGGTGGCACTGCAACGCATGAGGACTCTACTATCCGGCAATGGTCAGATCTACATCATCGTGCCCATGGAGAAGCATGGCGCCGCCAGCTTCGCGCCAGACTCGAACCGCCATCTTTTCTCCTGGACTTTCCGTACGTTGAACAATCTGCTATGGGAATGCGGCTTCGAAGCCACCGAGAACCGTGTCATTCGCGTACTCGGCTACCGCGCTCTGTTGCCCCTCCGGCGGTTCATGGGAGAGAGGTGGTACGAAATTGCGCTAAAGGCTGCCGGATGGTTCCTCAGGAACGGGGAATTGGCCGTTAAGGGCAGGTTGAGACGATGATACGGTTGGCCTCAATCTTTGCAGGAGAAAGCGGCTACCACCGCGACTGCTCACAGGTTTATGCGCTGTGGATTCAGTCACCCGTCTGTGGTTGTGCCTTCGATTCGCATCCCGACGGTACTAGAAGTGGTGAGTATTGGCGGAGTTGAAGACGAAGCGGTAATGAGGGAAATCGGCGATGAGGGTGTTGTTCGTCAATCAGTTTTATTTGCCGGATGCGGTGGCGACGGCTCAAATTCTGGGGGATTTGGCGGAGGGGGGGCGTTGCGGGCTGCGTTAGTGTGGG
>DNFG01000195.1:14979-15314 GCA_003487005.1 Bryobacterales bacterium | reverse complement strand
GCGGTGGCGCGGCCGTTGATTCCGGTGGGGATGGATTCGCCGAAGGGGAGGTAGTCGGTGCGGCGGTCCACGGTGCCGTCTTGTTTGGTGATCACGCGGGTGGATCCGAGGTGGTCGGCGGTGAGGTACTGGGTGCCGACGGGGTTGGGCGTGCCACCGTATTCGGCGGCGAGGTTGCCGAAGGCGTCGTAGACGTAGATTTCGTTGCCCTTTTTCACGCGGCGGCCTTCGCCGTCGTACTCGAAGGTGGTGGTGACGGAGTTGATGGTTGAGGACGTCAGGCGGTTTTCGGCGTCGTAGGTGAAGGTGTGGCTGCCGCTGCCGATGGCGGTCTG
>DNFG01000195.1:972-14704 GCA_003487005.1 Bryobacterales bacterium | reverse complement strand
CGGTCTGGTTGCCGGCGAGGTCGTAGGTGGAACTTTGGATGTTGAGCCGGTTGGCGGCGTCGAAATTCGAGGCGGCCGCGGGGGTGAACGGGTGGCGCTCCAGATAGCGTTCGTAACTCACGTACATGTTGCCCCAATTATCATAGCTGTAGGCGCGGCAGGGGACGCTTGTCTGGCTGAAGCAGTCGGACGAGGCCTTCGGCGAGACGCGCGGGTGGAGCGGGAAGGCGGGAGGCCGCGAGTGCGACGGCCGGAAGTCCAGGCTACTCGTATCGCAGGGCCTCGATGGGGTCAATCTCCGCAGCCTTCATGGCCGGATAGATGCCAAACATGACGCCGACGGCGACGGAGACACCGAACGCCACGATGACGGAAAGCGGTGTGACAATTGTGCTCCATTCCGCGACATAGGCGATCAGCCGGCTCAATACGACACCGCAGGCGATGCCGAGGAGTCCACCGCCGACCGAGATGACGACGGACTCGGTGAGGAACTGCCTCAAGATATCCCGTTTGCGTGCGCCCATCGCACGGCGGATTCCGATCTCCCTCGTCCGCTCCATCACGGTGGCCAGGACGATGTTCATGATGCCAATACCGCCGACCAGCAGGGAGATTGCCGCGATAGCCACCATCACATAGGTAAAAATGGTCTGGGTCCGCTTCTGTTGTTCGAGCAAGGCCGCGGGGATGGTGACGGTGAAATCCTCGGCGTTGCGGTGGGTGGAACCGAGGATGGCCGTGACAACCTTGGCGGCCTGAACGCTATCCACTCCGGCTCGCAAGCGCAGGTCCACGCCGTCGAGGTCGTCTTTCAAGAAGCGGCTCGAATCCCAGAACCGGTAAGCGAAGGTATTGAATGGGATGAAGATGGCATTGTTGCGGTCCTGATTTCTGCCGGACTCGGTGGTGACTTGCTCGGCCAGAACTCCGATCACCTGGAGCCAGGTATCGTTCACCTTGACGTGCCGCCCGACCGCCGGACCATAGCCCAGGAGGTTGATCTTCGCCGCCTGGCCGAGGACGCAGACGGCCAGGCTCCCTTCATCATCTTTCGAGTCGAACAGGCGACCCTCGAGTGTCCGCAGGTTGTGGATGGCCGCGAACGACGGCCGGACGCCGAGCAGGGCGGGCGTACTTCCGGAAGGTTTGGGCAGCACGCGCGCGGGGTGGAGAGTGCGTCTCGGGGAGAGCGATTCGAGACCCTCGACATTGGCTTCGAGGATGCGCACATCGCGCTCGCTGAGGCCGGGCGAGGTCCGACGCCGCTGCTGGAGTTCTTCGCGGCTCGATGCCGGAATCGAATCGACCAATACGTTACGGACGCCGAGACGTTCGATGAAGCGGAGGGACTCCTCGCGAGCCCCCGCCCCAATGGAGAGCATGCCGATGACCGAGCCGACCCCGAAGACGATGCCGAGCGCGGTGAGCAGAGTGCGTGTTTTCTGGGCGCGGAGGTTGGCGAAAGCCTCGGCGAAGTCGGTCAGCACGAAGCGGGTGCGACTGCTCATTTCGCGACCACCCCGGCGGCGCCGTCCTTTCGTCCGGGCGCTGCAGCCTCTTTCCCCGGAACCGCGAGCGCCACGCGGGCGTGCTCATCGAGTCCTTCGACGACGACCTGGCTCTCACTGCGGCGCACAAGTTTGACATCACGCTCGACGAAGCCCGTGCCCTCCCGGACATAGACATAGGCCCGTCCGTCGCTTTCCTGAAGCGCTTGCGCGGGCAGCCAGAGAACATCCCGCATGGTTTCGGTCGTAATGACAATGCGGACGCTCATGCCCGGGCGCAGGCGGGATTCGCCGGTGGAGAGCGCCAGCCGGCACTCGAAGCGCCGGTTCCAGGGCGGACCGGTCGTGCCCCCGAGATTCACGATGCGGCCCTCGAACGGCTGGGCGGGCATGGCGACCACCGTGATTGCCGCGGGCTGACCCTCGGCCAGATGGCCGCGGTCCTGCTCGGCGATGGCGGCGCTGGCCTCCCACTGGTTCATGTCGGGGATCTGAGCCACGGCCATCCCGGCGCGCACTTGGTCTCCGAGCTGGAACAGGGGGAACTGCATGCCGGTGAAGATGAAGTTGCTGTTGGTGTTCTGTTCGACGTTGACGTACCCGCCCGCCGGGGCACGGAGCACCATCATCTCCATATTCCTGCGCGCTGTTTCCGCCTGCATGCCGGCCTTCTGCCGCGCCGCATCCTGGATATTGATTGCCGCTTCGGCAGCGGCCCTGCGGGCGGGGAAATCCCGCTCCAGACGCGCGAGGCGTTCGCGCGCATCGGACAGCGTGAGATCATTCTGCTGCGCTTCAATCCGCGACTTCAATTCGTTCCGGCGGCACTCCAATTCCGCGAGCCGGACGTCCGAACGCGCCTTGATCAGTTCATAATTCAGTTCCTCGGCCTTCGCGACGGATTCATTCCGGGCCTGGATCACCTGTTGTTCGGCCTCGGCGAGGTCCGCCTCGGCCTCACGCAGCTTGAAGGCTTCTTCGGTGGTATCGAAGGCGGCGACGACATCGCCCTCCGCCACCAATTCGCCGGGCTTGCGAAGTTCGGTGATCGTCAACTGGTTACTGCCGGTCATGGGTGCGACCAGCATTCGCGAATTGCCGCCCTGGAGCGCGCCGGTGGCGTTGACGGTGAAGACCACGTCGCCCCGCCGGACCTGAGTCACGGGCACGTCGCGCTCGGGCTGTTTCAGGCTTTCGCGAAACCAGCGATAGCCCGCCCAGCCGGCGGCACCGGTCACGGCAACCACCAGGGCCGTGATCAAGGCGGTGCGCAATGCCGAAGCGATCGTCACCGGACCCCCTTCCGCGCGCCTGCCCCCTTCGCATCCTCTTCGACCAGCGCAACGCGGGTACCCGCGGGGATTCCGCTCACCGCCACCTCGTCGGGATTGCGGGCCAACACCTCGACAAAAGCGGGCTTCAAGCCAGTGGGTCCGGCCACCAGCACCACGGGTCTGCCGTCGCGCGCGAAGACCGCGCGCGCAGGAACGCTGATGGCCTTCTCGATGCGGTCGACAATGATGTCCAGCCGGCCGTTCATCGCCGGCCGGAGGCGCGGGTCAATCGAGTCGAAGCTGCCATAGGCGCGGAAGTTGCGGGAGGGCGGCCATTCGAAGTTCTGCTCGGTCAAGGCGCTGATCGATTCGAGCTTTCCGGGAAACGGCTTTTCGGGAAACGGGTCCAGATGGATCCGGACATCCTGTCCGGCGCGGATCCGCCCGCGTTCGATCTCCTCGACGCTGGCCTTGATCCGGAGACTGCCGAGATCGGGAATTTCGGCGACGGCGCTGCCGGGCCACACATTGTCGCCCACCTTGAACGGCTTGGCATTCATCCAGCCCTGGGAGTAATTCATCTGGTAATTCACGACGCCGGAGGAGGGTGCGCGCACCTCCATCCGGGCGATTCGCTCCCGGGTCACATCGACCTCCGCCTGATGCTTCGCCGCGACGCTCTTCAGCGACTCGATCCGCGAATTGCTCTGTGCCCGGACCAGCCCGGTTTGCGCCTCCTGCACCTTGACTTTCTCGAGCGCAAGACCGTACTCGATCATTTTTTCCTCGGCCTGCAACGCGCTGAGTGTTTCCGCCTTGGTGGTCTCCAGCCGCGCGCGTTCAGCGGCCGTCCGGAGCGTGGACAGTTCGAGGAGGTTCTGCTCGATGGTGATCCGGGCCTGCGCGACGGCTTCGGCCAGTTGTGCGAGGGACTGGCTCAGCGCGGCCTCCTTTTCCTTCAACTGACGCTCGGCGCCGCTGGTGTCGAAGCGCAGCATGACTTCGCCGTGATCAATGGCCGCGCCCGGGGTGGCCATCCAAACGATTTGCAGGTTGGGCACATTGAGCGGCGCCACCACCTGCATGCTTTTTCCGGCCACGAGTTCGCCCCGGCAGGGCACGATCACCAGGAACTCGCCCTCGCGGGCCTCCGCCGTCGGGAGGGAGCTATCCGCGGTGACGGGGCCGCCCCGGAACCAGAATGCACCGCCGGCGGCGATCAATCCGAGGCCCGTCAGGGCAAGGAGCACGAGCAGGGCACGCCCCCGGGAGCGCATCATCGCGCCGTTCCCCTTTCGCTCGGTTTGGCGGCGGTGGTCGCACGGTCCCGCCGCTTCGGCAATTCGAGCGCCGCGGAGAGATCGGGCAGCAACCGCGGGTCCGAGGAGAGCACCCGGAAACGCGCCGAGAATGTGCGGACGGGCGAATCCAGCCCGGCGGTGGCGACGGGGCTGGCCGACACGAGTTGGGCCTCGAAACCGGCGCCGGGATAGGCGTCGAGATACAACACCGCGTGGGCCGCGGGCTGCAGGGC
Source organism: Bryobacterales bacterium (assembly GCA_003487005.1). Lineage (GTDB taxonomy): Bacteria > Acidobacteriota > Terriglobia > Bryobacterales > Bryobacteraceae > PNKE01. The sequence goes on along the minus strand of DNFG01000195.1, from coordinate 10,385 downwards.
GGCAAGGTCGGGCTCGTTCACCGATGCTTCCACCACCATGCTGCTGGGGTCGAAGATGCGCAACACGGGCTGGCCCGGCCACATCTGATCCCCTTCCTGTGGCGGTCCCATCGAGCCGCTGCGCCAGGTGTTCTCGTGCGCAATCATCCCCCCTTGGGGCGCCCGGATCACCAGCCGGTCAAGATTGCTCCTGATCCGCTCCAGGGTCACCTGCTGGCGTTGCCGCTTCAGTTCGAGCACCTTGACGGAGGCCGTTTCCGCCAGTTCTCTCGCCGCACCCGACTTCCGGAGACTCTCCACCCTCGCCTTCGCACTCTCCGCCCGCTCCTGATTTTTGAGCCGGTCGATCTCGCTCAGCACCGGACCCTTCCGGAGTTGCAGCAGCGCCTTCTGGAGGTCCGCCTCCGCTTCGCGGATCTGCGAGGTGCGTTTGGCCGCCTCGTTGCGGATCTGAGCCTGCTTCTCCTCGATCTGGTGGCCCAGATCCTGGATCCGGGCTTCCACTTCGACCGCCTCATCCAACAGCGCGGTGCGATCAAACTCGACGAGCACGTCGTCCTTCTCGACCCGGCGGCCGTTCGGAATCAGGTGAACCAACGTCACTCTGCTGCTCTGGGCGCTGATCTGCGGCACCCGGATCGACTTCGCGTTCAGCGCCTGCACGACGCCGGTCACGCGCAGGACGTCCTGCTCCGGACCCGACGCGGCACTGGATGCCTCCACCACGATTTCCGGAGCACGGCCTCTGGTGCAGCCGCCAAGCGCTGCCACGGCGACCAGGACTACGGCGGTGAGTGCGGGCGGTGACAGCACGGGTGGATTCTCTTCCGCCAGATTAGACGGCGACCTTTCGGGTTTCGTTTAAACTTTTTGCAGTAAATTATCCCAATAAGTCCGCCCACATACCCGCTTGACCGCGGATCATCGGATTTCCCGTGCCGATGCGGGCGACCGACGGGAACCGACTCCGGCTTTCATGGCCCGCTCTCGAAGAGGGGTGGGGAATGCCTGGGAGCAGCCGGGCCGGAGTCCGGGCGTTCCAGTCGCTCTGGTGATCCCCTGCGAGAAGATCGCGGAGGGAGACTTGCTGTCGCGGCCTGTTGCCGGGGAGAGCGGCCCGGCCGCGCCCGGATGGATCTCCGGCCTTGCCTATCGTTCGTTCAGTTCGTTGGCATTGACACAGGCCGAGGATTCATGAAACTTTTATAATGATTGTGGATTCCAACAGGGTGCGTCGGAGGTCGGGGTCTTGCTCTGGAGTGAGGCACCTCCGCGCCGGATCTTGAACTCATCCACTGGCTGCGCTTCCGAGCCACAGATCTTCCCACAATCCATGCGGAGTTGCTCAGGCCCGCCAAGGGCAGAGGCTAAAGGTGTCTTTATGCGGTACGAACACATCCCCGTTGATGACGATTCGATTGTGGAACTGTTGCGTGAACTCTCCCTGGCGCTTGGCGCGAGACACGCGATGGCGTCGGAACTGTTGCCTGAGCAACCGGCCCGGGCCCGGACGCTGGCATTTCTTCTCGACGGCCAACCGGCTGAGAACGTGGAGTTTGTCATCTCCGGCACTCCCTGCGAGAGTGTGCTCCGGGACGGGGTCTGCTTCTTCCCGGACAACCTTGCGGCGCTGTTCCCCGAGGATGTCTACCTGCGCGAATACGGTCTGGAAAACTACATGGGGATTCCGCTGCGGCTGCCGGGCGTGGGCGGAGGGCCAGCGGGACGTGGACTGATCGCATTCATGAATTACCGGCCGATCCAGGACACCAAACTGGCAGCCAGTCTGCTTGAAGCGCTGGCCTCGCGGGTGTCCGCCGAGATGGAGCGGACCGAGGCGTTGCGTCTGGTCTCCCGCCAGAACGAGTTATTGCAGAAGATCACCGACACGGTGCCGGTGGCCATCCTGGTTGCGGGCATCGACGGCGAAGTGAAGCTGGTGAACCGTTTCGCCAGGGAGATCACCGGGATGAGCGAGGAAGAGTTCGTCCGCCGCGGGCTGAGCCAGAACGTGTGGCAGATCGGGCATCCCGACGGGCGCGCGGTTTCCGACGAGGAGCGGCCGGCGATCCGCGCGCTGCGCTTTGGTGAAACGAGCCACGGCGCCTATTTCGTTGTCCAGACGCCCGCGGGTATCCGGCACACCAGCGTGGGCGCGGCACCTCTGCTCTCCGCCGGCGGAAAGATCGAAGGGGTGGTTTCGGTGGTTCAGGACATCACCGAGCAGGCCCAGGCGCTCCATGCGCTTCGCGAAACCAGCGAACGGCTTCAGTTGATCGCCAGCAGCATCAACGAGGTTTTCTGGCTCAGCAGTCCGAAGATCGAGGAGATCCTCTACGTCAGCCCAGGGATTGAGCGTGTGTGGGGGGTCAGCGCCGCCGAGTTGATTGAGAACCCAGCCCGGCTGTTCGAATGCGTCCACGAGGATGACCGGCAAAGATTCCTGGAGTTCCTCGCTTCGCACACCGGGGAGCCGTACGTCAACGAGTACCGGATCCGGCGTCCGGACGGCGAGGTCCGCTGGATCCGCGACCGCGGATCACCTGTCCGGAACGGGTTGGGCGAGTTGGTGTCAATTGCGGGTGTCTCGACGGACATCACCGAACAGAAGCAGTTGGAATCGCAGTTTCTGCAGTCGCAGCGCCTGGAGGCCATCGGTCTGCTGGCGGGGGGGATCGCGCATGATTTCAACAATCTGCTGACCGTCATCAACGGGTACAGCCGATTGCTGCGGGACGAAACCCTGGGTCCGCGCCAGACCGAGTTTGTCACGGAGATCCTCGGCGCGGGCGAGCGTGCGGCAGAGTTGACCTCGCAACTCCTCGCGTTCGGCCGGAAACAGACTCGCGAACCGCGACCTCTTGATCTCTCCGCGGTGGTGCGCGATGCGCGCCGGATGCTCAGTTCGGCGGCCGGCGCCACGGTCCAGATGGATTTTGACCTGCCTCGGGGACTGCCCGCGGTGATCGCCGATCCCGGACAGATCCACCAGATTCTGATGAACCTGGTGATCAATGCCCGTGACGCCATGAACGGCGACGGCAGGGTCCGGATCTGCGTCGAGCGCGTTGTGTGGTCGCCCCCTTGCGGTCAGGCTGCGCCGGCGCAGCCCTGGATGCGCATGTCGGTCTCGGACACGGGCACCGGGATGGCGCCGGAGGTGGTCGCCCGGGCCTTCGAGCCGTTCTTTACGACCAAGCCTCCCGGCAAGGGCACGGGCCTTGGCCTGCCCAGTGTCTACGGCATCGTGCGGCAGAGCGGCGGCCATGTGGTAATCGAAAACACGACTCCGGCCGGGACGACCCTGGCCGTGTACCTGCCTCCCGTGGTCGATGAAGCCGTGGCCGCCGTGCCAGAACGTCACGAGGGCGGCGAAGTTCGCCACGGCGGCCGCATCCTGCTGGTCGAGGATCAACGCGACGTGCGGCAGGTAGCGGTGCTCTCCCTGCAATCGTTTGGCTACGAAGTCGAGGAGTGCGCCACCGCGACGGAGGCGCTCGAATCGCTCCGCGGCGGCGCCCCCGACCTGCTGCTGACCGATATCCACATGCCGGGCATGAATGGAGTCGACCTTGCCCGGCGCGCGCGGGCCCAATACCCCGGACTTCCGATCCTGCTGCTGTCCGGCTACTCGGAAGAGGCGAGCGAAGGGTTCCCCCATTTCGGAAAGCCCTTTGTTCCCACCGCTCTCGTCGAGCGGGTTGCGGGACTTCTCAGGGCCAGTGAGGAGACATAGACGGGCTGAAGCCGGCTGGTTCGAGGCCTACGACCGTCGGGATGTCCCCGGGGATCAGGAACCGAGGTCAGGGCCCGTCGAGGTGAGCGGGTTCCCGAGGGGGACGTGCTGTCTGCCTGGTGGGAGGCCGGCTTTCGGTACGATGTTTGATATTGTGTGGGCATTGAGGCGACGAAATGCGGATTCTTTGCCCCTTTTTGCTTGGAATTGCCGCTGTGGCGGCAGCGCAGGGCGATCCGGCGGAACTCCTCAACCGAGCCATCGAACGGCATTACGCGCTACGCCAGTACAGAGTGGAAGTGCGCACGGGCACGGTCTCGGGCGACCGTCTGCAACCCAGTCACCGGGTGCGGATCACGGTGGACGAGGAGGCGCGCGCGTTCCGTTCCGAGTCGCTCTCGGGTGACTGGGCCGAAGTGGTCAGCGACGGCGAATGGCTCTGGGTGGGGACGCGCCGGCGTGTGTCGGAGCATCCGGCCGAAGGGCCGGCATTGCGTTCCTGGCGGCGCGGGATCGACGCGACGAGCGGCCGGTTCGCGTTGATGGGGCGCTCTGCTCTCGAAGCCGAATGGGTGAAGAGGGAGGAGGTCCGGCGGGGCAAGCGGAGGATTGAGTGCGGAGTGATTCGGATTCGTCCATCGGACCCGGTCCAGGGGATATGGACAGAGATGCTCTGGGTGGAGATGGCGACGGGCCTGATCTGGCGCTCGGTACGGATTGAACGGGAAACTCCGGGACAGACCGGGATGATGGGCCCGGGTCAGGTAAGAGGAGGCGTCGCCCGCGGTGCGCCGATGGCGAGTGAGGACAGGGTGCGCACGCAGGACTTCGACTGGTTGCACACGGAGGGGGATCTGCCTCCGGAGACGTTTTCGAAGCCGGCCTGGGCTTCCAGGGCAACGAACCGTTGAGGCGGTTTGGCTTGGGCAAGGGGTTCATTCGGGTCGAAGGCCTGGCTGGAGAACCGGATCTGGGGCAGGCGCTGGCGGCCGAATCCGGCCTTGCCGCCGCTGCCCGCTGAACGCACGCAGCGGCTACGTCCGGCGGAGCCAGCGGCGGGCCTTCACCTCGAAACGGGGCAGGCTGCCCGCAGGCACGCAGTGGACGGGCACGCGAAGGGCGAAGGCGCTGGCGAGGGCCGATTCGAGAGCGCGGGCCAGGGCGGCGGGATCAGGGCAGTCCGGTTCGGGCTCCACCTCGATGCGCATCTCACGCAGAGCGTGGCTTGTGTCGATCTCGACACGGAACTCGGAGAAGCCGCCGTGCGCGCGCAGCACCGCCTCCACCGCCGAGGGGTAGAGGTTGACGCCGCGCACGACGAACATCTCGTCGGCGCGCGCCAGAATGCCGCCTTCAAGGGCGAGTTCACATGAACCACACTCGCACGGAGCGCCGGACGAGGGTTGCACGAGGTCGCCGGTCCGGTAGCGGATCAGCGGCATGGCGTCGCGCCCGAGATTGGTCAGCACCAGTTCGCCGCTCGCGCCGGGCGGGGCGGGCACGAGAGTTTCCGGGTCGATAATCTCGGGGTAGTAGGCCGCTTCCATGATGTGAAGGACGCCGGGGCGGCTTGGGCATTCGTAAGTGACGGGACCGGTCTCGGTCATGCCGTGGTGGTCCACGACCCGGGCGCCGTTCCAGCGGCTCTCGATGAGCGCTCGCGTGGCAGGAATGCCACCGCCGGGTTCGCCGGCGAGGATGATGAGGCGCACTTGCGACGCGGCGAGGTCGATGCCTTCGGCCGCGGCCACTTCGGCGAGGTGGAGGGCGTAGGTGGGGGTCGAGCAGAGGACCGTGACCGCATTGTCGAGCATCAGGCGCAGCCGCCCGGGACTTCTCATGCCGCCGCCGGAGATGGCGAGATGGCCCAGCCGGGCGGCCGCGTCGAAGGCCGCCCAGAATCCGAGGAAGGGGCCGAAGGAGAACGGGAAGCAGATACGGTCGCCGCGGTCGACGCTGGCGCTCTCATAGACGCGCGTCCAGCAATCGAGCACCCAATTCCAGGTCTCCGGTGTGTCGAGCCAGCGGAGGGGACGGCCCGTGGTGCCGCTGGTCTGGTGCATCCGGGTGTAGTGTTCGACAGGGTACGTCAGGTTCGAGCCGTAGGGCGGGTGCGCGGCCTGGTCCTCCACGAGTTCGGACTTGGAGGTGAGCGGGACGCGAGCAGTGAACTCTTGGAGGCTCGCGAACGCGGGGGCTGGGATCCGGGCGCGCTGGAAGCGGTTGGAGGGCAGCACCCTGGCGAGGAGGGCATTGATCCGCTCGAGTTGATGGTCGCGGATGGGCTCGATCGTCGCTGAAGCCGCCCCGCTGATGGTCATCACGCGAACCACTCCTGGGGAGCGGGTTCGATCCGGCTGGCGATGGCCTCGGGAATGGGTGTACTCGCGAGGGCGCCGGTCTCCGGGTCGCGGCGGACGCAGACGGCGGTCAGTTCGCCGCGCGCGACTTCGCTGGGCGCGCCGCCATTCAGTCTGGTAAAGATGAAGACGTAATGGAGGCTGCGGTGGCGGCGCTCGCGGACAAGCAGGCGGATTTCGACAGAATCCTCGAACCGGAGCGGGGCTTTGTAGTCGCACCCGGCGTGGACCCTCGGCCAACCCAGGGGTTCGGGGGCCGTGGTGTGGATCGAGAAGCCGAGAGAGCGGAAGAAGGCGTGCTCGGCGGCTTCCATGTAGCGGAAGAAGTTCGAGAAGTGCATGATGCCCGCCATGTCGGTTTCGGAGAACTCCACCTGGCGGACGAGCCTGAATTCGGATGCCACGCCTAACTACCTTACAGCGGGGAGCGGTGTGCCGTATTCGAGCGGTGCAGGAACGCGGGCGAAGCGGCCGACGGCCTCGAAAAGGGGTTCGAAGTCGATCAGGAGGTTGCCGATGAGGCAGTCGGTGAGATCGCCTGCGAGATGGGGATGCTCGCGGATGACGGCGCCGAAGCTGAAGTTGTGGTCGTAGAAAGCGTACACGAGGCGGCGCATGGCCTCGATGCCCTGGCGCATCTCGCTGCTATAGCCGTCGAAGCGCGCAGCCGAGACATCGTTGGCGGAAAGAGCCTCGTCGATGACGCCGGCGGCAATTTCTCCGCTCCGCAGCGCGAGAAAGACGCCCGAGGAGAACACGGGATCGAGGAAGGCGAAGGCGTCGCCGATCAGGACGAGTCCATCCTCGGCGCAGTATTGCGAGCGGTAGCTGAACTCGCCGGTGACGCGAAATGGTTCGGTGCGGCGTCCGGGCGCGAGATGTTTCCCGATCCAGGCGTTGCGGCCCACTTCGCGGTTGAAGATCTCCTCGAGGTCGCGCGTGCCGTTGTAGAGGTAGTCCTTTTCGGCGACGATGCCGACGCTGACGACGTCGTCCGGCAGGGGGATGTACCAGAACCAGCCTTTCTCCTCGACATAGGCTACGGTGGTGGCGCCCTCATCGAGGCCAGGGTCGCGCATCGCGCCCTGGTAATAGGTCCAGATGGCGATTTTGTTGAGGTAGGGGTCGCGAACCTTCCAGCCGTTGCGGCTGACGGCGAAGGCGTCGCGGCCGGTGGCGTCGATGGTGAACGGGGCGTGGTAGTCGGCCGGTTGGCCGTCTGGCCCGGCGGCCCGGACGCCGGTGACCCGGCCGTCCGCACGGAGCAGTTCGCGGGCCGTGGTCTGCTCGCGGATCTCGGCGCCACTGGCGCGGGCGTTGTCCATGAGCATCTGGTCGAACTCGCTGCGGAGCACCTGCCAGGTGCAGGCGGCTTCGTGTTTGAGGTGCTGGAAAAAGTAGAACGGTTCGGAAACGCGGCCGCTCGGGTTGACGAACTGGACGCTGTACTTCTTCGGGAAGTGCGAGGCTTTCATTGCCGGGATGAGGCCCAGGCGTTCGAGCGGGAAGTAGGTGTAGGGGATCAGGGATTCGCCGATGTGGTAGCGCGGGAACTTCTCGCGTTCGAGCACCAGGACGCGGCGTCCCTTCGAGGCGAGGATCGTGGAGCATGCCGCCCCGGCGGGGCCGCATCCGATGACGATGGCGTCGTAGTTCTGGTTCATGAATCCTCCTTTAATGACGTCCGCGGGTGTCCGCCGGGGGCAGGATCTCGACCACCTCGGCCAGGATTTCTCCGCGGGCATCTCGGATCGTGCTCGCCCGGCCGTGGAGGGCGGCAACGCCGTTCGTGCCGAGCGCATCCGCAATGAGGGCGTCGGGGGCGATTTCGAAGAAGGCGGACGGTTCGCTGGAGTGTTGGAGGCCGTGGTCGCGAAGGATTGCGCCGAAGGGCTCTTGCATGGCCAGCACCGAGACGCGGGCCAGATCGGGGAGGCGGGCGAGATGAATCTGGATCGCGCCGACCTCGACCGCCACGCCGCTGCCGTCGAGTTCCAGCACGACCAGCCGGTCCATCAGTTCTTCCGAAACGGTGTGGCGGATGACCCGCAGGTGGAGACTGGCGCCGTGGGCGGCTTCGAGCGTGGGGGTCATGTCCTGGCGGTGGACGAGCAAACGGCGGTAGGGTTCCGGCACGAGGCTGGGTTCGACGAGCCGGACGCGGGGTAGGGCGAGGCCCATTCCCTCGTACATCCCGGCGAGGGGCTTGATCTGTCCGGCGGGATTCACGAGGCGGCTCGCAGCTGGTGTTGGGTCAGGAAGAAGCCGTGAAGGAGGCGGTCCACCTGAAGCAGACCGTCGCGGCTGAGCCGGAGCGTGCGGTCCTCGACGCTGAGGAAGCCCTGTTCGCGAAGTGAGGCGATGTGGGTGGCGAAGCGTTCTATGACATCGACGCCGAATTTGCTCTCGAAGTACGAAGCCTGGACCGAGCCGAGCTTCATCTGGAGGACGAACTCGCGGATCATGCGCTCCTCGGCATTGGGCGTGAAGGCGCGGAAGATGGGGAGTTCGCCGCGCGTCAGGGTCTCGATGTAAGGCTCGAAGTCGTGCTCGTTCTGGAAATGAGTACCGTTGACGTGGGAGAAGGAGGCCACGCCAAGGCCGATCATATCGGCGCCGCTCCAGAGCAGGTCGCGGTAGAGGAAGCGGGTGCGGGCCGGGTCCTTCACGGCGGTGTAGGCGCTGGCGACGGTGTAACCGGCGCGTTCGAGTTCGTTGAAGGCAAAATCGACCCAGCGGCGCTTCTGGCTCCAGCCGGCGACCGGGGCGGATTGAGCGCCGACGATGCGCATTTCCTTGAAGATGGTGGTGTTGTAGGGCACTTCCATCTGGTAGATGGTGACGCTGTCAGGCGCCAGATCGAGGGTGCGGCGGACACATTCGCGCCAGTTCTGCTCGGTCTCGCCGACCATGCCGGCGATCAGATCGACGTTGATCTGGGGGAAGCCGATGGAGCGGGCGAACTGGTAAGAGCGCTCGATCTCGCGCTCGCCGTGGGCGCGGCCGTTGATCTCAAGGATGTGCTGGTCGAAGTTTTCGATGCCGAGGCTGAGGCGGGTGATGCCCATGGCGCGGAGGATTTCGAGCTTGCCCTCGGTGATGGTGCCGGGTTCGCATTCGAAGGCGATCTCGCCGGCCTGGTCCCAGTCGAAGAGGCTCTTCATGGCATCGACGGCGCGGCTGAGTTGGCGGGTGCTGAGGTAGGAAGGCGTGCCGCCGCCGAAATAGATGAAGCTGGGCTTGCGTTCGCCAATGAAAGGGCGGGCGGCATGGATGCCGAGTTCGCGGATGAGGGCTGAGGCGGGTGATGCCCATGG
>DNFG01000195.1:482-632 GCA_003487005.1 Bryobacterales bacterium | reverse complement strand
GTGGCAGCGCTTGCGGCAGAAAGGGATGTGGACGTAGATGCCGAGGGGAACGCCGGGGACGGGCGGGCGCTCGATGGCGGCGTGAGCCTCGGGGGCGTGGCTGGGCTGCCAGAAACCGTAGGGCGGGTAGTTGGAGACGAAGTAGTTGCC
>DNFG01000195.1:0-203 GCA_003487005.1 Bryobacterales bacterium | reverse complement strand
GTAGTTGGAGACGAAGTAGTTGCCCGCGGTGGTTTGGTCGTCTGTCCGCACGATGGGGGTGTCGCTCATCCGTCAGCCTCTCTGAGTGATCCCCGTCGCGGAGCTGGAGGGTCCGCGTGGAGCCCCAGCCTTTTCCTGGAGTATAGCATCCACGCCTGAAAAGTCTGGCGGGATGAGCTTCGCCGGGGCGGGGCGGGGGCGAT
>DNFG01000159.1 GCA_003487005.1 Bryobacterales bacterium | reverse complement strand
GTCGTCCGCCGCAGGCAGGTGCCGGCGCGCCGGTGGCCGCTGAGCCGCAGGGACCGGCAGTGCAGTTGCCGCCGACCATCACCGTCGGCGCTCAGCAGACTATGGCTCCGGCTGCGGAAGCCCCCGCACCGCCGCCCGCTGCCGAGCCGCAAGCCGAATAAGCAAGAGAGTTTCGCTGGAGCAGGGAGAATTCACCCATGTTGATGCCGAACAAAGTTAAGCACAGAAAGCAGATGCGCGGGCGCCGGGCCGGCAAAGCCTGGCGGGGCTCGACGCTCAGCTTCGGCGAGTTTGGATTGAAGGCGCTGGCCTGCGGCTGGATCACGGGCCGTCAGATCGAGGCGGCGCGTATTGCGATGACCCGTTCGATCAAGCGTGGCGGCAAGGTGTGGATCCGGGTGTTCCCCGACAAGCCGATCACGAAAAAGCCTGCCGAAACCCGTATGGGTAAGGGTAAGGGTGCGCCGGAAGAATGGGTGGTGGTGATCCGCCCGGGCAAGATCATGTTCGAAATGGAAGGCGTTTCGCTCGAAATGGCCACCGAGGCGATGCGGTTGGCGGCCCAGAAGCTGCCCATCCGGACCAAGTTGGTGACCCGGGCCGAGACGGTGGGATCGCGGTAGAACACGCGCCCGGTTCAGAGAAGGAAGAACGCAAATGAAAGCGGACAAAGTTCGAGGAATGAACGAAAAGGAGCTGGACGTCCAGCTCCAGCAGATGGACGAGCAGCTTTTCCGCCTGCGCTTCCAGATGTCGATGGGCCAGACCGAGGGCCTGAAGAAGTATCGCGAAGTGCGCAAGGATAAGGCCAGGCTGCTGACAGTGAAGCGGGAGCGGCAGCTGGAATCGGCGAAGAAGGAGTCGAAGTAACGATGTCCGACACGATTGTCCACCGGCGGAATGAGAAGATCGGCGAAGTGGTTTCGGCCAGGATGGCCAAGACCATCGTGGTGGAAGTGACGCGCCGCGTGCCCCACCCGCTGTACAAGCGGATCGTCACGCAGCGGAAGAAGTTTTACGCCCACGATGAAGAGATGCAGGCCAAGGTGGGCGATACCGTGAAGATCGTGGAAGCCCGCCCGATGAGCCGGCTGAAGCGCTGGACGCTCGGATCCATCGTCCGCCGGGGCGTGGACACAAGCATTCCCCCCGCGGTGAGCGGAAGCGAAGCCCAGGGCTAAGCCCGAAGTTTTTGGATTGAAGCAGAAGAGGATAGCGCCATGATCGGAATGAGAACCATCCTCGAGGTCGCCGACAACAGCGGCGCGCGGAAGCTACAGTGCATTCTGCCGCGCGGCGGCGACAAGGGGCTGCGCGCGGGGCTGGGCGACATCGTCACGGCCAGCGTGAAAGAAGCAGCTCCGGACTCGAATGTGAAGAAGGGCAAAGTTGTGAAGTGCGTCATCGTGCGGATGCGCAAGGAGACCCGCCGCAAAGACGGCACCTACATCCGCTTCGACTCGAACGCGGCAGTGTTGGTGAACGACCTCGGCGAGCCTGTGGGCACGCGCGTGTTTGGTCCCGTGGCCCGCGAGTTGCGTGACAAACGCTTCATGAAGATTGTGTCGCTGGCTCCGGAGGTGATCTAAGATGGCTGGACGATTGGCGAACCGCCATAACGAACCGAAGGAAGTCTTCAAGATCCGCCTTCGGAAGAATGATGTCGTCAAAGTAATCGCCGGCCGCGACAAAGGCAAGTCGGGCCGGGTCCTCGAAGTGGACCGGAGCACGGGCCGGATTCGCGTTGAGGGCGTCATGATGATGAAGAAGCACGTGAAGCCCAACCCCGCCAAGGGAATCAAGGGCGGGATCGCCGAACGTGAAGCCACCATTCACGCTTCCAACGTGATGATCGTAACCAGCGACGGGAATACTTCCCGCATCGCCGTGCGGACGGAGACCGTGGGTGGCAAAGCCCGCCGCGTCCGGATCGCGCGCAAGACCGGCGAGACCCTGGACAAGAAGTAACCAGGTAACGACCGAGGAGCAAACAATGAAAGCCAGGCTGAGAGAGCAATACCTGAAGACGGTGGTTCCGGCACTCACCAAGGAGTTCGGCTACACGAACGTGATGGCGGTGCCCAAGCTGGACAAAGTCACCGTCAACGTCGGCATGGGTGAAGCGACCCAGAATCCGAAGATCATCGATGTCGCCGTCAACGAATTGACGGCCATCTCGGGACAGAAGCCCGTGATCACCAAGGCGAAGAAATCGGTGGCTGCCTTCAAACTGCGCGAGGGCATGTCGATCGGCTGCATGGTGACGTTGCGCGGCGCCCACATGTACGAGTTTCTCGACCGCCTGATGAACGTCGCCCTGCCTCGCGTGCGCGACTTTCGCGGCGTGTCTTCCAAGAGTTTCGACGGCCGCGGCAATTACACGCTGGGCGTCAAGGACCAACTGATCTTCCCCGAAATCGACTATAACAAGGTCGACAAAATGCGGGGTATGAATATCTGCATCACGACCACGGCAAAGACGGATGCCGAGGCGCTGGCGCTGTTGAAACACCTGGGTATGCCGTTCCGGCAGAACTAGGGCCAGAGGAAAGCGAAAGGATACCAAGGCACAATGTCCACCGCCGCCAAAGAAGCCAAAGCGCGCATGTCGGCCGAACAAATCCGGAAGGCTCGTGCGGAAGGCAAGAAGGTCCCGATGCTTGAGGTGCGTCACCGCAACCGGTGCCTGCGTTGCGGACGCGCACACGGGTACATGCGGAAGTTTAAGATCTGCCGCATTTGCTTCCGGAATCTCGCCCTTTCAGGCGACATCCCCGGCGTGACGAAATCGAGCTGGTAGATTTGCGTTCGGGTAAGGAAAGAGAAGAGGCAGGAAGAGTTTAGACGATGATCTCCGATCCCATTGCCGACATGCTGACGCGGATGCGGAACGCCTTGAAGGCGCGCCACCCGAAGGTGGACGTCCCGGCGTCGAATCTGAAAACAGAAATTGCGCGGATACTGAAGGACGAAGGCTATATCCTCAATTACAAGATTGTGGACGATGCCAACCACAAGGCCATCCGCGTCTATCTGAAGTACACCCCCACGAACCAGCCCGTGATCTCCAACATCGAACGAGTGTCGCGTCCGGGCTGCCGGGTCTACGTGGGTCACAAGGAGATTCCGAAGGTTCTCGGTGGTCTCGGCGTGAATATTCTCACGACGCCGAAAGGTGTCATGACGGGCAAGTCGGCTCGCCAGGAAGGCGTGGGCGGCGAACTGTTGTGCCAGATCTGGTAAGGTCCGGCACGCGAGAGTTGATTTGAACTAAGTCTGGAAATCGACAGGTTTCCTGGAAAGCAGACTGGAGTTAGGACAGATGTCGAGAGTAGGAAAAAAGCCGATTCCCCTGCCGCAAGGCGTTAAGGTCACCGTCGGCGAACAGATTCTGGTGGAAGGGCCGAAGGGCAAGCTGACCGTTCCGGTCCTGCCCGGCGTCCGCCTCGAACAGGAAAACGGTACGCTCGAAATTCGGCGTGACAATGACAGCTTCGCCGCGGTCCACGGCCTGACGCGCGCGCTCACCGCCAATGCCGTGACGGGCGTCTCCACGGGTTTTGTCCGGGAACTGGACATCGTCGGCATCGGCTACCGTGCCGAAATGAAGACCGACGAGGTCATCAGCTTCAGCCTCGGCTATTCCCACCCGATCGAATTCGTTCTGCCGAAGGGCGTCAGCTGCAAGATCGATAAACAGACCCACCTGACTCTCTCGGCCATCGACAAGCAGGAATTGGGCCAGGTTGCCGCCAACATTCGCAGCCTGCGTCCGCCGGAACCCTATAAGCAGAAGGGGATCCGTTACACCGGCGAAGTCCTCCGCAAGAAGGTCGGCAAGACCGGGGCGGGTGGCAAGTAAGGCGCGCGGGAGGATATTGAGCAATGAAACGAATGGTGGATAAAGACGCGCGGCGCCGGCGGATTCACGCCCGCATCCGCAGCCGGGTGAAGGGGACGGCCGAACGTCCGCGCCTCGCCGTGTTCCGCAGCTTGAAGCATATTTATGTTCAGGTGATCGACGACCGTACCGGACGGACGCTCGCTTCGGCCTCAACCGCCGAAAAGAATGCCCCCGTTCACGGCGCCAATGTCTCCTGCGCAACCGCGATCGGCAAGCTGGTGGCAGAGCGCGCACAGGCCAACGGTATCAAGCAGGTGGTGTTTGACCGCGGCGGCTTCCTCTACCACGGCCGGATCAAGGCCCTGGCCGAAGCAGCCCGGGAAGCTGGACTGGAGTTTTAACCGATGCCCATCGATACCCAGAAGAGAATCGATCCTCGCAACCTTAACCTGAAGGAACAGGTCGTTTCCATCAACCGCGTCACCAAGGTGGTGAAGGGCGGCAAGAATCTTAGCTTCTCCGCGCTGGTCGTCCTCGGCGATCCCGACATGAAAATTGTCGGCTACGGCATGGGGAAAGCCAAGGAAGTTCCCTCGGCTATCAAAAAGGGCATTGAAGCGGCGAAGAAGAACCTTCGCCAGGTCAACCTGCTCAACAACACCGTGCCGCATCAGGTCGTCGGTCGTTTCGGCGCCGGCCAGGTGCTGCTGAAGCCCGCTCCGCAGGGCACGGGCGTCATTGCTGGCGGCCCGGTCCGCGCTGTCATCCAGGCGGCGGGAGTTGCGAACGTCCTCACCAAGTCACTGGGTTCACGCAACCCGCATAACGTGGTGAAGGCGACCATCGACGCGCTTGATCAACTCCGCGCCAAGGAAGCCGTTGCCGAACTGCGTGGACTCGCTGTGGAGAATCTGTAACATGGCCGGAACCGTGATCAAAATTAAACTCGTGGCCAGCCCGATCGGCGCCCCTCAGAAGCACAAGCTGATCGTCAAGGGCCTCGGCCTGCGGAAAATGAATCAGGTCGTCGAGAAGCCCGACACTCCGGGTTTCCGCGGCATGGTCAAGAAGGTCCCCCACCTGCTCCAGGTGGTTGAGTAGGCGCGGAACGGATAAGAGGAAGAGCCATGGATCTCAGCAAGCTCAAGAAACCCGAAGGCCAGGTCAAACAGCAGCGCCGCGTCGGCCGCGGCATGGGTAGCGGTCGCAGCAAGACCGCCGGCCGGGGTATGAAAGGTCAGAAGTCCATCAGCGGCTACGGCCACATGCGCGGATTTGAAGGCGGCCAGATGCCGATGCACCGGCGCCTCCCCAAGCGTGGCTTCTCCAACGCCCGCTTCAAGAAGCATTTCGCCATCGTTAACGTCAGCACCCTCGACAAGCTCGAAGCCGATACTTTTACCCCCGAAACCCTGCTCGAACTCGGCGTTATCAACAAACTTGGCGATGGCCTCAAGGTCCTCGGCAACGGCGAACTGACCCGCAAGATCTCCATCTCGGCTCACTTGTTCTCCAAGTCGGCTGAAGAGAAGATCAAGGCCGCGGGCGGCGCGGCGACCGTGCTGGCCCCCCCGGCCAAGCCCGAAGAAACCAAGTAAGCGGAAGCGAATAGGCATCAGCGGCACATGGGCAAGTTTTTCGAAGCACTCGCGAACGTTTTCCGGATTCCCGACCTGCGCAAGCGCGTCTTGTTCACGCTCGGCCTCCTGGCGGTCTACCGCCTCGGCGCCCAGGTCCCGATTCCCGGGGTCGACGCCATCAAGTTCGAGGAGTTCGTCTCGCGCAACGCGGGCAGTTTCTTCGGCTTCCTTGACCTGTTCAGCGGCGGACAGTTCAGCCGTTTGACCGTATTCGCGCTCGGCATCATGCCGTACATCACCGCGTCCATCGTGCTTCAACTGCTGACCGTGGTCGTGCCGACGCTCGAAAAGCTTCAAAAAGAGGGCGAACTCGGCCGTCGCAAGATCACTCAGTGGACCCGTTATCTGACCATCGCTCTCGCCACCACACAGTCCCTGTTCATAGCCACTGCCCTTCAGGGCCAGGGCGACTTCGTTCTCAACCCCGGTTTCGGTTTTGTCATGCTCACCATCCTGACACTCACCACCGGGACCGCCTTCATCATGTGGCTCGGTGAACAGATCACCGAACGCGGCGTCGGCAACGGCATGTCCCTCATCATCTTCGCGGGCATCGTCGCCGGACTCCCCTCGGCAGCCTACAACATCTGGACCAACACCTTTGTCACCCGCGTGTGGGGGCCCTTCCACATGATCGTCATTCTGATCTTCATGGTCCTTGTGGTCGCCTTCATCGTCCTTGTCGAACGCGGCGAACGCCGGATTCCCGTCCAGTACGCGAAGCGCGTTGTCGGTCGCCGGATGCTTGGCGGACAGTCCACCCACATGCCCCTCAAGGTCAACGCCGGCGGTGTCATCCCGGTGATCTTCGCCAGTTCGCTCCTTGCGTTCCCGATGACCTTCATGCAGATCCCGGCCGTCGCCAACAACAAGTGGATCTCCGGGCTGTTTACCTCGATCCGCTCCGGTGAGCCCCTGTACATCGTGCTCTACGTGGCCCTGATCATCTTCTTCTCGTTCTTCTACGTCTCGATCATCTTTAACCCGAATGAAGCGGCGGACAACATGAGAAAGTACGGCGGATTCATCCCCGGCATTCGCCCCGGGAAGAATACTGCCGACTACATGAACCGGATCCTGACGAAAATTACGGTCGTCGGCGGTTCTTATCTGGCCGCGCTGTCGCTCATCCCCGAAATCATGATCGGCGGCGTCAAGCTGCAGCACCTCCCCCCGGCCGCTTTCGGGAACTGGATTGACGCCAACTTCCCCCGCTGGCTGCTCGATGGTCTCGGAGTCACCTTCGTCTTCGGTGGCACATCGCTACTCATCGTCGTCGGTGTCGCAATGGACTTTGTCAATCAGGTCGAGGCACAGCTGATCATGCGCCACTATGAAGGATTTACGCCGCGTACGGGCCGCATTCGCGGCCGGCGCAGCGCGTCGGCTTAATGGCCGCGGCGGTCATGCCCGGCGTGGTCGGATTTGAGAGGATCTGGACTTCCTCCTCGTCGAG
>DNFG01000356.1 GCA_003487005.1 Bryobacterales bacterium | reverse complement strand
ATCCGGCGCCCTCGGTGGCCTCCGCCGCCAGAAGCAGGAGCCCAAGCCCGAACCCACACCCGAACCCCAGGCCGCACCCGCCGCCTCCGGTCAGGCCGGCGCTTTCATGGAAATGACCAGCGAAAGCTCCAACTTCTCCACCGCCTCCGTCGATCCCGCCCGCCTCGCCGTCCCCGCGGGCTTCCGGCAGGTCGAACACGAAATGAAGAAACTGCTCAAATAGCACCCTCTTCCCAAACGAAAAGCCGCGGCGCCCTCAGGCTCCGCGGCTTTTCTCGTTCTGCTTGGAGATGCGCCTAGTCCATGTCCCGCGACCGCTTCTTGCGATTCCGCTTGCGAGCCAAAGCCTGCTTCACACGCTTCTTTTCGCCGGGCTTCATGTAGTAGGAGTGTTTCTTGATCTCCTTGATGATGTCCTCCTGCTGCACCTTGCGCTTGAACCGCCGCAATGCGCTTTCCAGAGTTTCACCATCCTGGATGTAAACTTCCGCCATTTCCTACTCACCTCCTTCCGGCGTAAATTTTGCGCGAGACGCGCATCTTTCAATATACCTCAACGGCGCGCGGCCCGCTTCGTCCGGCTTCCCAGCAGCCGGTCCAACTGCTCCTCGCTCACCGCCACCGAGAACTTCATCTGATCGCCCGACACCCCCAACTGCAAGCTGTCGGCTATCTTGCTCAGTTCCGCCGCCCCCGGCTGCGCCGTGTTGCTCCGCAGCATCGACACCATGAACCGGACGACGTCCGCCAGCGCCGTCGCATCCTGCGCCGAACGCATCGCCAGTTCACCCGATACCTCCACCACGCTCCCCAACCGGACCCCCACCGCCGCCTCCCGGATCACATCCACCGGCAATCCTCCCGGCACCAGCCCCCCCGGCCCCCGGCCCATCGCTCCCAGCGGAACCCCGGACACAAACCACGCGTCCCCGCGCCCGCTCCAGTCGCTCACCCGCGCCGCCAGCGCACCCTCAATTCCTGCCGCCCCTCCCAGATGCCGGTCCACCGCCTGCCGGACCAGCGCATCCGCCCCGAAAACCGCCAGCGTCCCGTTCAGAAACGCGAACCCCTCCTCCCCCTTGCTCTGCTTGCCTTTCCAGATCTCCACCCCGCGGTACACCACCTTCTGCCCGCCTTCGGCCTCCAGAAACCGCCCGATCCGCGCTCCATCGAACGTCCCCCGAACCGCCACCACCGCCCGGCTCTGCTCGCCCAATCCGCTCACTCCCAGCGCCACCTCGCGCAAATCGCGCCGCGGATCGAAGCCCGTTGAATCCACCAGCTTCCGGAAACCTTCGTCCTCGTCCTTCATCTCCGCCAGAATCCGGCGCCCGAACACCGAATCCCGCGCCCGCTCCACGTCCAGACCCGCCACCATCTGCGGCTCCGCCGGCAGCATCCGCAGCAATGCCGGATCGGCTCCCGCCGCCGCCACAACACCCAAAAACAGTCCCGTCAGAATCGATTTTGTCAGCATGTGAACGTCTCCTGCCCCTCTTAACGCGCCAGCAGCCCCATTCATTCCCGCTTCCCGCTAATCCACTGGGACCTGCTCCACAATTTCGATCCCGTAACCCTCCAACCCCACGATCTTGCGCGGATGGTTCGTCAACAGACGAATCCGCCGCAGCCCCAGATCCGACAGAATCTGCGCTCCCAGCCCGCTTTCATGCTGCAACAGCTTCTGCCCCGCCGGCGAAGCGTAATGCATGTGCTCCTTGTTGTGCGACATCAGCCTGGGCAACTGTCCCGGCTCCGCCGATGCGATCTGACGAACGCCCTGACCCGTCTGGTGTAAATACACCACCACCCCTGCCCCCGCTTCCACGATCTTCTCCATCGACCGCCGCAACATCCGCCGGCAATCGCACTCCGAACTCCCGAACACATCCCCGTACGTGCACCGCGCGTGCATCCGCACCAGCGCCTGCTCCTGCCCCTCCGCATCGCCATACACCAGCGCCAGATGCGACTCCGGATCGATGCTGCTCGTATAACTGATCGTCCGGAACGCCCCCAGATCGTTCAACAATTCCCCTTCCGCCGACCGCCGGATGATTCGCTCGTGCTCCATCCGGTACCGGATCAGATCCGCCACCGAAATCAGCTTCAGGTCGTGCCGCTCGCAGAACTTTTCCAGCTCCGGCACCCGCGACATCGTCCCGTCCTCGTTCATGATCTCGCAGATCACCCCGCCCGGCCGGAATCCCGCCAACCGCGCCAGATCCACCGCCGCTTCGGTCTGCCCGGACCGGATCAGCACGCCCCCCTCGCGCGCCCGCAGCGGGAACATGTGCCCCGGTTTCGCCAGATCGAACGGCCGCGCTTCCCGCCGCATCGCCACCCGGATCGTGTGCGCCCGGTCCGCCGCCGAGATGCCCGTCGACACGCCCTCCGCCGCATCAATCGCCTCGCAGAACGCCGTCCCGAACTGCGACGTGTTGTTGTCCGTCATCATCCGCAACTGCAACTGGTCGCAGATCTCCGGCGCCAGCGCCAGACAGATCAACCCCCGCCCGTGCACGGCCATGAAGTTGATCATCTCCGGCGTGATCACCTCGGCCGCCACCGTCAGGTCGCCTTCGTTCTCCCGGTCTTCGTCATCCACCACCACAACCATCCGGCCGGCGCGGAAGTCCTCTATCGCCTCCGGAATCGATGCAAATGCCATAAAGTGTCCTAGTTCTGATTATGCGGGCACGCGCATCAATCTGCATTCCCTTCCCGCCCCCCAGCCTGTGTTATGATCGCTTTGGACCCACCCAAACGAGCCGCGGAGAGGTGGCTGAGTGGTCGAAAGCAGCGGTTTGCTAAACCGTCGTAGGGCTTAAAACTCTACCGGGGGTTCGAATCCCCCCC
>DNFG01000397.1:394-4668 GCA_003487005.1 Bryobacterales bacterium | reverse complement strand
CTGGCCGAAAGCGATCAACTGGCGGATATTGTTCTGGGTCGCCCGAAGCGCCTGAGCCTCGTCGCGAGCCTGTTGGTAAAAACGCTGGATCGCATTCAGTTGTTCACCGGGCGCTTCCGGCGCTTGCTGGTCGAGTTCGGCCCAGCGGTCCATCTGTGCGAGGGCGTCCGCGGGCCTGCCTTGGTCGAATGCATCGAGGGCAGCGAGATAGAGACGGCTTTTCTCCTGCCTGATCTGATCGGGATTGAGAGAATCGGAGTCCATGGCAGTGGCAGCCGGGCGGCGGGGCATCCCGGTCCGTTAATGTACTCTATCAGGTTCAGCGGGAAGACCCGCGCGGATGACTCACGCGGGCCGGGATCACTTGTTCTTATAGCGCTCGGGCTTCTTGGGCTCTTTCGGATTCGCCGGAGAGACCGACGACCCGGCCGAAGCCGTTCCAGACTTCGCGCCACCACTGTTAATGAGCACCATCGTTCCCTTCACGGTGACGCCCGAGGGACCGGCATCAACGAGGCTGCCTCCGGCAACCATGCTCACCGCCATGCCGCCATCCATCACCACGCTGGTACCGGCCTTGAGAATGATCTGCTGCGCGTCCAGGGTGATGCTGCCGGTGGCCTTGATGACGCAATCCTGGCTGACGGTGGTCCCTTGATTGCCTTTGATTTTCACCGCCTGATCACCACCGACAGTCAGACTCTGCTTCTCTTTTACCTCGATCGTCTGGTTTTTTCCGACGTAAATGTCTTCATTTTCACCCACCTTTTCGATGTTGTTTTTCAGGACGTGGCTGCTGCGGTCGTTGCCAATTTCAATCTCGACATCATGCTCGACGGTAACCTCCATATCCTTCTCCGCGTGCATCATGAAGAGCTCCTCGCCCTTGGTGTCCTCGAAGCGGAGTTCGTTGGCATTGGCTTCGGCGCCGCCCTTGGTGGAACGCGACTTGAAGCCGCTCCAGTTCATCCGGCTCGGCAACGTCCAGGGAGGCATATTGTCCGCGTTGTAGACGCGTCCGGTGATGATGGGACGATCGGGATCGCCTTCAACAAAGTCGACGATCACCTCGTCCCCAATGCGCGGAAGGAACATGGCGCCGTAGCCGGAACTGGCCCAGGGATGCGAAACCCGAATCCAGCAGGAACTGGATTCATTCTTCTTTCCCTCGCGGTCCCAATGGAACTGCACTTTCACGCGACCATACTTATCCGGGTAAATCTCTTCCCCCGAAGGACCAACCACCGTGGCCGTCTGGACGCCCTTCACCAGATGCTTCGGCGACTTGAGCGGCGACCGGAACGGCTTGGAGTGGGGAATACAGGTGAACTGGTTGCGATAGTAGGACTCCGTGATCTCCTGCGACGGCAACACGTTCATTTCCTGGCCTTCGTGAATCAGGGTTGTGATGACGAACGTGTTGTTCTGGTCACGGCGGTCGTGGCGGACCAAATCGAACTTGCAGCCGGCGAACAGAGCACGGGCATTGCTCGTTCCGCTGATAATCTCATCCTCGGCTTCGGTCTTTTCCATCCGCCGGCGCGCCCACAGATCTCCATCGGGCATCTCTTCATACTCGCCAGGGAAATCGTAAACCTCGAATTTGTCGTTATTGCCGAGGCGGGAAGCCGAAGGAATCTGCACCTCCAACGTGTCCTTGGGGCGCAGAAAATTGAAGTCGCGGTGGGTATATTTGCCGGACTGGAACTGACGCTCCACAACCCAGGTGTGCACCGTGTCTTCCTCGCGGCGATACCCACGCCCGTAGCTGCGCTCCATCTCGATCCGGCTCTGCGCGCAGGCCGGATGGGTCGCCGGAGAATCCCCGATCACGAGGACGGTCCGGCCTTCGGTCTGCTCGAAGAAATAGAACATTCCTTCCAGCTCCAGCAGCCGGCTGAAGTAATTGAAGGCACTCTCCCGGTACTGAGTGGAATATTCCCAGGGTCCATAGCTGTTCTGTAATTCGAAGCGAAAATCAGAGTAGCCGAAGCGCTGGAACATTTCCCGGATAATATCGGGGACCGGCTTGTTCTGCTCGATCCGGCAATCCGCCGTCTTGGTCAGATACCAGATCCACGGCACCAGCACGATCCGGTACGCATACAGGCGATTTTCCGGCGGCAGCACACCCACTTCACACACGTACCCATTCAAATAGCGGAACGACTTGCCGTCACTGCGCCGGACTCCGAACTTGACCATCTGACCAATCAACCGGTGAACCGGCAGCGACGGCGTTTCACTCACCAGATCCAGCTCGTAGCGGTATAGCTGGCTGACTCCTTCGGACCCGCTGAAGGTCCGGACAATCAGCTTGTCCGGACCCAGCGGCGTTTCCAGCTTGTACAGCCGGTCATGTTGCGAAATCGCATCGGACATAGCCACCCTCCCAGGTGTTCACGCCGTCAGGCGCTGGTGTACACGAACTTGCCGCCCTCGCCGGGAGCGACATGGATTGACTTCAGCTTACTGCCTTCCGCCATGCCCGTGAGCACCTGGCGCGAAATGTCCGGCAGAAGAGTGTTCGTCAGAATGTTATCCACATTGCGCGCGCCGCTCTCCACTTCGGTACAGCGGGCAGCCACTTCGTTGATGAGCGAATCATCCCAGGTCAGCGCAATCTTGTGATTCTCCTGAATCCGGCGCTTGATCTTGCCCAGTTTCAGCCGGACAATCACCTTCATCGCTTCATCGCGGATCGGGTAGTAGGGGATGATGACGGTGCGCCCGAGGAAGGCCGGCTTGAATACCTTGTCGAGTTCCGGCTTCATGGCCTTCACCAGGCCCGTAGGCGACGGCGCCGTCTCCGGATCGGCCACCAGTTTCATCAGCGTATCCGTGGCGGCGTTCGAGGTGAGCAGGATGATCGTGTTCTTGAAGTCGATCTCGCGTCCCTCGCCGTCCTCCATCATGCCCTTGTCAAAGACCTGATAGAAGAGTTCAAGCACGTCCGGGTGCGCCTTTTCGACTTCATCGAGGAGCACGATCGAGTAGGGACGCCGCCGGACCGCCTCGGTCAGCACGCCGCCTTCTCCGTAGCCGACGTAACCCGGAGGCGAACCTTTCAGCGTCGACACCGTGTGCGCTTCCTGAAACTCCGACATGTTGATCGTGATCAGGCTCTTCTCGCCGCCGTAGAACAGGTCGGCCAGCGTCAGCGCTGTCTCGGTCTTGCCCACGCCGCTCGGCCCAACCAGCAGAAAGACGCCAATCGGTCTGTTCGGATCGTCCAGACTCGCCTTGGCGGTCTGGATCCGTTGCGCGATCGCGTCCAGCGCGTGGTTCTGACCGATAACCCGCTCCGCCATCAGGCTGCCCAGCCGGAGGGTGGTCGCGATTTCGTCCTTCATCATCGAACCGACCGGGATGCCAGTCCAGGCGGCCAGCACCTCGCTCACCACCTGCTGGTCAACACACGGCCGCATCAGCGGCGTCTCGCCCTGGAGTTCCGAGAGCTCCGCGTTCGCCGCTTCCATCCTGGCTCGGGATTCATCGGTTCCCTGACCGCCTTCCAGATCCGTGCGCAGTTTCCGGATCTCCTCCACCAGACCCTTTTCCTTTTCCCAGCGCACGTTCAGCTCCGCCAGCCTGGCTTCGACCGCCTCTTTCCGCGTCGCGATGGCAGCGAGGCGTTCGTCATGATCACCCCCAGCCGCCTTCTCGCGCTCGAGGACTTTCGCCTGTACGGTCAGATCGTCGATCTCCCGGGTCGCGTTTTCGATCGCCGACGGGATGGCGTTCTGCCCCAGGGCCACGCGCGCGCACGCCGTGTCCAGCAGGCTCACCGCTTTGTCGGGCAACTGCCGCCCCGCCAGATAGCGGTGCGACAGCCGGACGCCCGAGTTCACGGCCTCGTCCAGAATGCGCACCTGATGGTGCTTCTCCAGCGACGCCACGATCCCCCGCAGCATGATCTGACAGACCGCCTCGCTCGGCTCTTCCACCTTCACCACCTGGAACCGGCGCGCCAGCGCGGCATCCTTCTCGAAGTACTTCTTGTACTCGCTCCAGGTGGTGGCCGCGATCGTCCGCAGTTCGCCGCGCGCGAGCGCCGGCTTCAGAAGGTTCGCGGCGTCATTCTGACCCGCGGTGCCACCCGCTCCGATCATTGTGTGGGCTTCATCAATGAAGAGAATAATCGGCGCCGGGGAGGATTTTACCTCTTCGATCAGGCCCTTCAGCCGGTTCTCGAACTCGCCCTTGACGCTCGCCCCCGCCTGCAAAAGTGCCAGATCCAGCGACCGGACCGTCACGTAGATCGGAAGAGCGTC
>DNFG01000397.1:0-146 GCA_003487005.1 Bryobacterales bacterium | reverse complement strand
GATCCAGCGACCGGACCGTCACGTTCTTCAACGGCGGAGGCACATCCCCGGAGGCGACCCGCTGCGCGAAGCCTTCCACTACGGCCGTCTTGCCCACCCCAGCCTCGCCCGTCAGAATCGGATTGTTCTGGCGCCGCCGCATCAGG
>DNFG01000507.1 GCA_003487005.1 Bryobacterales bacterium | reverse complement strand
CTCCTCCACCAGCCCCTCCACCAGGAACCGGTTCACCTGGAAGAATGAACCGTGGCTCACCCGGAACCTCCCTTCCCCCACCTGGTAGTTCAGCTCGCCCAACTCCGCCCCCGGAATCCGCTCGCCCAGCCAGTCGAAGAACCCGCGCGCGGCCCGCCGCCCGCCCTCGGTCTCCAGCACATTCACCATCGTCTCCTCGCCGTTCGTGAACAGCTCGATCTGCTCCACGAACCGAGGCCACCGCCGGTCCTTGATCGACTTCTTCAACACCGCCAGCGCCTCGTTGATCGCCGGCGCCGATATCGGACACTCGTCCACCGGCACCAGATCGTGCGAACCCGCCGCCAGGTATCCGATCCGCGCCCCCCGCAAATGGAACTGGCTCCGGTTCCGGTAGCCCAGCGGCTCACCCGTCCGCAGCCCGATCTCCGCCGGCGCCTCCACCTTGCCCACCCGGCGCAACACCTCCCGCACAATCTCCACCTTCCGCGCCGCCTGGTATTCGTAGGGCGCGTGCTGGTAGTGACACCCCCCGCACCGCTCAAAATACTGGCAGGCCGGCTCCACCCGCTCCGGCGACCGCTCCACCCACTCCACCGCCCGCGCCTCCACCATCGACGCCTTCTCCCGCTCCACCTCGATGCGCACCCGCTCGCCGGGCAACACAAATGGCGTCAGCACCACCCGGCCTTCCAGCCGGCCCAGCCCCGCTCCGCCATACACCCACTTCTCGATCTGCAGCTCTGCGCCGGCCGCTGGTTTGTTGTCCGCTTTGTCGATCACTTACGATGTAAGAGTCCTTTCTTCTCTACCGCATGAAACCACGAGTTCTTTCAGGAATCCAGCCCACTGGCTCCCTGCACATCGGCAACTACCTCGGCGCTTTGAAAAACTGGGTGACACTGCAGGATACCTTTGAGTGTATCTTCTGCATCGTCGATCTCCACGCCATCACGGTTTACCAGGACCCCGCCGAACTGCACGCCAAGATCGAACAGACCGCCGGCCTCTTCCTCGCCGCCGGCATCGACCCCGCCAAATCGGCCGTCGTCGTCCAGTCCACCGTCAAAGGCCACGCCGAACTCTCCTGGCTGTTGACCTGCGTCACCCCCGTCGGCTGGCTCGAACGCATGACTCAGTTCAAGGACAAATCCGCCAAACAGGAGTCCGTCGGCGCCGGCCTGCTCAACTACCCCGTCCTCATGGCCGCCGATATCCTCCTCTACCAGGCCGCCATCGTCCCCGTCGGCGACGACCAGTCCCAACACCTCGAACTCACCCGCGACATCGCCCAGCGCTTCAACGCCCTCTATGGCGATACCTTCGTCATGCCCGCCACCAAACTCCCCGCCGTCGGCGCCCGCATCATGGGCCTCGACGCCCCCACCAAAAAAATGTCCAAGTCCACCGAAGGCTCCGGTCACGCCATCAGCCTCCTCGATCCCCCAGCCACCATCCGCAAAAAAATCATGCGCGCCACCACCGACTCCCTACCCGGCGTCGACTTCGATAACCTCGGCCCCGGCGTCGTCAACCTCCTCGCCATCCACCAGGCCTTCACCGGTTGGACCAACGATCAGACCCGGGCCCACTTCGCCGGCATGCGCTACGGCGACCTCAAAAAGACCGTCGCCGAGGCCGTCGTCGCCGGCCTCGAACCCCTCCAGACCCGCTACCACGAAATCATGGCCGACCCCGCCTACCTCCGCGGCATTCTGCGCGATAGCGCCGAACGCGCTTCCGCCCTCGCCGAACAGACTGTCCGCCTCGTCAAGGAACGCATGGGCGTTTACGCCGGCTAACGATCTCTATGGAAGCCACCACGGTCAATTCGTGGAGCCTGGCGGCCTACGGCCGCCTGCTGCGCGATAACCGTGACTTCCGCAATCTCTGGTGCGCCCAGATCGTCTCCGAAATCGGCGACTGGTTCTTCGCCATCGCCGTCTACTCCCTCCTGCTCGAATACACCGGTCAGGCCAAAAGCGTCGGCCTCGCCGTCGTCCTCCAACTCCTCCCCCAGGTCTTCATGGCCCCCTTCGCCGGCATCCTCAACGACCGCCTCAACCGGCGCTCGGTCATGATCTTCGCCGACCTCGCCCGCTTCTTCATCATCCTCGCCATGCTCCTCGTGCGCGGGCCCGAACTCGTCTGGCTCATCTACGCCCTCCTCTTCCTCGAAACCACCATGTGGGCCCTGTTCGAACCCGGACGCCAGGCCATCATTCCCAAACTCTGCTCCTCCCGCGACGAAGTCCTCGCCGCCAATGCCCTCTCCTCCATGACCTGGTCCTTCAACCTCGCCGTCGGCGCCTCCATCGGTGGCCTCGTCGCCTGGCAGTTCGGCCGCGATACCGTCTTCATCATCGACGCCTTCACCTTCCTCCTCTCCATCTGGTTCCTCCGCCGCATTTCCGTCCGCGAAACCCACGCCGATCACCTCCCCAGACTCCACGTGCGCGATCTTTTCGATTATTCGCCCATGATTGAGGGCCTCAGGTACGTCGCCCGCGACCCCCGAACCCTCGCCACCCTCCTCGTCAAAACCGGCATGGGCGTCCTCGGCGCACACTGGGTCATTCTCCCCATGCTCGGCGAACGCGTCTTTGTCATCAAGGACTCCGGCGCCCTCTCCATGTCCCTGCTCATGGGCGCACGCGGCGTCGGCGCCCTCATCGGCTCTCTCATGTCGGGCTACCTCGGCCGCAACGACCCTGCCCGTATGCGCGGAATCATCTTCTGGGGCTTCCTGCTCGTCTCCGTCAGCTATATCGCCCTCGGCGCCGCCCCCTCCCTCGCTCTCGCCTGCCTCGCCGTCGTCGCCGGACACGCCGGCACTTCCCTCAACTGGGTCTTCTCCACCACCAT
>DNFG01000375.1:589-6474 GCA_003487005.1 Bryobacterales bacterium | reverse complement strand
GTTCATCCACGTGCCCACGCCGCTCGCCACCCACGGCCGCAAGAAACTCGACGACCGCGGCCCGCTCTGGGGCGCCGTCCTCGCCTCCACCGGTCAGCCCCTCTCGTTCCTCAATCGCTGACCGCCGCTATTCAATGTACGGAATCCACACCTGCATCGGCGTGAACCCGCGGTTCGCGAACGTGAAGTAGGGCGACAGCCGCGCCGCCGCCGGCTTCCACGCCCGCTTCGCCGGCCGCGTCGAATACAACCCCACTGGCTCGTCCGCCAGGTCCACCGCGCGATGCTCCAGCACCGGCAACCCGCCCACGCTTGCGCCCGAAGCCGTCACCGCCGCGCCCGCGCTGCCCCGCAGATCCAGCGCCAGCATGTGCGCTTCCACGCCCGGCATCTGGTCCACGCCCTCCAGACAATACACCACCGGGCCGCGCTCCACCGCCACCTTCCCCACGTTGTCCCGTACCCGCGGGTCCGCCAGCGTGTGCCGCACATCCAGATTCAGCCGCAACTCCACCTGATCGCCCGCCCGCCACGGCCGCCGGATCCCGTGATACCGGCCCGCCCGCACATCGCTCTCGCGCTGCCCGTTCACCAGCACCTCCGTCTTCTCCGACCACCCCGGAATCCGCAGCGCCAGCTCAAACACCGTCTCCCGCTCCGGGTTCACCACCAACTTCACCACACCCGCCCGCGGATACTCCGTCTCCTGCCGGACCTCCACCGCCACGCCGTCCTTCAACCTCCAGTTCAGCGTCGCCGTGTGATAGAGGTGCACCGCGATCCCCGCGTCCGTCACACCGAACAGGTAGCCCGGCAGCGAAGCCAGCACCCGCTGCAAGTTCGGCGGGCAGCACGTCGTGTCGTACCAGGGATTGCGAATCCGGTCATTCGGATTTCCGCTCAACTCCAGCGGATTGCGGTAACAGTACAGCCGCCCGTCGAGGGAAAGCCCGCTGTTGATGCCGTTGTACAACGCCCGCTCCAGCAGGTCGGCGTGCCGCGCATCGCCCGTCGCGGCCAGCATCCGCCAGTTCCAGAAAAAGTTCGCGATCGCCGCGCAACTCTCCGTGTACGCCAGTTGATTCGGCAGTTCGAACGCCTCTCCGAACGCCTCGCCTGTCTGCCGCGACCCGATTCCCCCCGTGATGTACACCTTGCTGCTCGCCAGATCCAGCCACAACTTCTCGAGCGTTTCCCGATACGCCCGGTCGCCCGTCTCCAGGTAATAATCCGTCGCGCCGCTCGCCGCGTAACCCGCGCGCACCGCGTGCCCTTCCATCTGCGTCCGCTCCGTGAACGGCTTCCCCGTGTAGGTATAGACCAGATCCCGCGCCGAAATCCGCCCTTTTAACCGCGAATCGCTATTCAGGAAATACCCCGCGAAATCCAGAAAGCTCCGGTCGCCCGTCGTCCGGTATAACTCCACCAGCGCCAGTTCAATCTCCGGATGCCCGTCAAACAGCGCCTCCTTGCCCGGGCCGAAGCGCTCCTGCAGATACCGCACGAAGCGAATGCCCACCTCCATCAGATCGCGCTTGCCCGTCGCCCGGTACCACGCCACGCCCGCCTGCAGCAGATGCCCCAGACAGTACAATTCATGCCCGTGCAGCATGTTCTTGTGCCGCTCCCCGAGCCCCTCCAGCGAGTACCGCGTGTTGAGATACCCGCTCTCCTCCTGCGCCGCGCTCACGATCCGGATCGCCTCTTCCAGGAGCGCCTGATTCCGCGTCTCCCCCGCCTGCACCTCGAATGCCACCGCCTCCATCCACTTGTACACGTCCGAATCCGTGTACAAAGGCCCCCGCCGCCCAACCTTTTTCCCCGCCAGCCGCCGGAAATTGTCCAAAATGCCACGCTCTTCAAACTCTTTGTACAGCGTCGGAATGCTGACCTCCGTCACCACCCTCCGCCGCTCCGTCCAAAACCCCGGCCCCAGTTTCACCGCCGCCACCGGCACGCCCCGCATGCGCGCCACCGCCGATCCGTCCACGTGGACAATCGCCTGCGACCGCCACGCCTCCGACTCCTGCGCCAGCCCGGCGGCCGCCGTCACGCCCATCAAAACGAAAAAAATGCTCAGCCTCATCTTGAGGCTGAGCATATCCTAACCAACACCCCGCGTCACACCCGGATCGTCACCGTCAGATTCCGCCCCGGTCTCGATCCCATCGTCAGCGGCACCCCGATCACATCCAGACTGACCTCCGCCCCCGCCGGCAACGGCGCCAGCCCCACGCCGCTCACCGTGTTCGACACCCGCTGCCCCGCCGCGATCGTCAACTCGCAGTACGCTTCGCCATTCACCCGCAGCCGCAACCCCACATTCCCGCCCGCCGGCGCTTCTGTCAGCGTTGCGAAAATGTCGCCCACCGCCTGCCGCTCATCGATGATCAACGGCGGCGCCGCCATCGTCTCCAGCGCCGGTTCACCCGGCACCTGAATCGTGTACTGCCCCCCCGCCAGCGTCCGCAATCCGCCATCCGCCAGCCCCGCGTAACTGTTCACCGCCGTCTCGCTGTCGCCCCGCGCGTTCGTCACGAAGAACTCCGCCGCCGCCACCCGCGCGTGCGGCATCGCGATCGCCAGCAGATAGCTCCCGCTCGCCGGCGTCCCGAAGAACTGCTTCGGAAACGGCACGATCACCACGTGCCGCCGCAACGCCCACACCAGGCTCTGCGCCGCGTGCGACGATGCCACGCTCCCCGCCGCGCCCCGCTCCACCCGCGCCACATTGCCCTCGGCCAACTCCACCACGCGCATCAATTCATGGCCGATCTGCAAAAGCTCGCCCTCGCCCGCCGCGACCCCCGCCAGAATCACCCACTCCATCTCCGCGTCCAGCCCTTCCACCAGCCGCCCGCCCGTCAACCCGTCCAACTCGCTCCAGTAGTGCAATTCCAGCGTCCCCGCCGTGATCCCCCGCGTGTTCTCGAGCGTTTCGAACCCGATTCCGAGCAACTCCAGCCGCCCCCGCCGTCCCGCCGACAGCGCGAAGAACGGCTTCGGCGGCGTCGCCATGTCTCCATCCGCGCTTCCGGCCGCTCCGCCAATCAGATGCCGGTGCAGCACCGACAACTCGCTCGGCGTCTCCTGATCCAGCGCGTTCGCCGAACGTCCACTAATTTGGACAAACGTCCCCTCCCGGTTCAACACCTCGAACGCAATCTCCTCCGACCGCGTCGCTCCTCCGAACCGCCACGACGTCTCCGACACCGCGAACCAGCTCGTTGCATCCGGCTCCGTAGTCCACGGCGTCGCCAGCATCAGCGCCGCCGCGTCGTTGTCCATCACCACCCGCTCCTGCCCCTGCCCGCGTCCTCGCACGATCCGGACCGTCGCCCCCCGGTATTCATGCTCCAGCATCGCCAGGCTCGCGTTGCCGATCACCGCCGGCCCGTGCACGATCGCCTGCGTCTCCGGCAACAGTTCCAGCCGCCAGTGAAAGTTCGCGTGATCGTAGTTCGCATCCGGCGGCGGCGCCAGCGTCGCCTCCAGTCCGCTATCGACGAACTGCCCCGCCGGCGCCACCTCGGCGATCCGCTGCATCTGCAGCGGGCTCGCCCCTCGGTACACCCGCAATCCCGCCGTCCCTGCCGCCACGCTGATCCCCCCGAGCACCACCCGGTTTGTCTCCGTCACCGCCGGCACCGTCGCCCGCACCACGAACGACAACTCCGACTCCGCCCCCGCCGCGTTCACCGCGCTCACCGCGTAATACCACGTCCGCCCGCCCGCCAGCGTCCCCCCGCTCGTCTGCACCACCGGCGACAACCCCAGCAGCGGCGCTCCAATCTCCACCGCCTCCGGCCGCGCCGGCGCCTGGAATCGCACGCGCAATTGCACCGCCGCCCCGCCATCGCTCTGCTCCAGCGGATGCTCCGTCACCTCGAACTCCTGCTCGCCCTCCGCGTTCAACGTCACCCCGGCCAGCGGCCTCGGCGCGCCTCCCTGCCGCCCCGTCCTGCGCATCTGCGTCGCATCCACGGCCTCCGCTCCTTCCAGGAGCGCGTGCCAGCCCTCCAGGTGCCGCTGTCCCGTGATCCGCACCGTCTCGTAATTCTCTGCCGGGGTCAGTTTCAACACCCGGAACGGCGCGCGGTCCAGTCCCTCCTTCAGGTACGTCACCGTCACCAGATCGCCCGGTCTCAATCCCAGCGCCTGCACGCTCGTCTCGAACTCGATGTACTCGTTTCCCTGCAGTCCCTTCATCAGGTGAAACCGCGTCACCCGCGCCGCCTGATCAAAATGCGGCAACCCCATCGCCGGCAGCGTCGCGCTCAACTCCTGCCCCGTCACCAGCACGTCGTCCAGATCTACCAGCGACACACTGTCCTGCCGGTATTCGTTGAACGCATTCTGAAACTCCACGCTCAGCCGGTTCGCGCACTCGCTCGTCCCTCGCGACCACCAGCGCACCGCCGGCTCCCCGTTCGCCCGTCGCAGCAGCCCCGATGTCCCGTTGGACCCATCCCCGAACTCGTAAGCCGGCCAGCCCCCCTGCCACGGCTCCGTGCTGTTGCTCGTCTCCGGCTTCATCGCCTGCTGCTCCGCCATCGTCGCCTCCGGACGCAGTTGCAGCCGCCCCTCGCCATCAAACGTCAGCAGCAGCGCCGACGCCATCCGCACTCCGCGCACCAGTTCCGCCGCGCTCCGCCGCTGCGTCACCGCCAGGTTGCACTCAAACCGCGGCGTCATCAGCGTGTTCCCGTTCGCGTCCTTCGCCTCGATCAACTCATCGCAACGCGCCGCCGCCTGCGCGAAGCTCTCCACGTCGATCTCCTCTTTTGTCCACCCGCTTCGCCGCAGCAGATCCAGCAGAATCCACGCCGGATTCCGCGTGAACGCCGCCCCCAGCGCTTCCCCCGCCTCGTCAAATCGCTCCAGTTTCAACCCGTCCAGCAGCACCTCCACCCGAGGCACGCTCTGCCCGTCATTCAACCGGTTCGGCAGCGCCACCGCCAGGATGCCAATGCTCCCGTGGGGATCACCCAACGCCTGCCCCCCCTGATCGCGAAAATTCAGATTGAACCCGCCATTGCGCGTCCCCAGGCTCACCACGTTGTACCAACCCGTCGCCGTCATGTCCCGCCCGGTCACCCCCAGCGGGATCTCCACGCCATTCACGACAACCTTGTGGACACCCGCCATCGGCCCCATCCCCAGCAGCACCTCGCAATGCGTCAGGTTGCCGTCATTGCGCGTGAACACCACCGGCGGCCGCACCCACGCCGTCCCATACACCATCGGCGCCACGTCGTTCGCCCGCGCCCGGTTGTCCAGCGCGTCGCTCTGCCGCCACTCCTTCGACCCGTGTGTCCGCACCAGCACGCTCGCCGGCAAGAACTGAAACCCGCCAAACCGCGCCGTCGGCCGGCCCATCGCGTCCGTCGCGTACATCCCCCGCGCCACGCAATCGCCCTTCGTGTAATTGCAACCCGTGTACGCCCCGCCCTCTGGATTCAGGTTCCCGCAGCCGCCCGCCTGATCCGCCGAGTACCCGCAAGCGTGAAACCGCGAGTACACCCCGCCTTCCACCGCCTCGGCCCGCTGCGCCTCCGTCGCCGGAAACATCCACGGACACCGCCCCTGCACCCGCACCGCCGGCAGCGTCACCCGCTGCAGGCTCAGCCGGTTCACGAAGCTCAGCCGCACCGTCTTTTCCGTCACCTCTTCCGGCGGATTCGCCGTCCCCAGAAATACCGCCACCGGTGCCGTCACAGCCGCCCCCGCGCGCAGGTCGTAAAACACGAACCGGACCCGCAGCGTCGCCCCCTTCCACCCCGTCGTCCGCTCGATCTGCGAATACCGCGAATCCACGTTCGCCAGCGTCACCGCGAACCGCGCCGCCGCAGCGTCGCCCCCTTCCACCCCGTCGTCCGCTCGAT
>DNFG01000375.1:0-216 GCA_003487005.1 Bryobacterales bacterium | reverse complement strand
ACTGCGCCCCTTCCACCTCCACCTTGTGCGACGACCAGCGCTCCACCTGCCCGTCCCGCAGCGTGCACTCCATCAACAGCAACGGCGTCGGCAGCACTTCCTGCCTCTTGATCTGGTGTACCGATGTCATCTCGTTCTCCTAGCTCCGGCTTCGAATTCGCACCTGCGTCCCAAACTGCTCCGGCCCCTCCACCACCCACTCCAATTCGTCCTGGT
>DNFG01000099.1:2388-2582 GCA_003487005.1 Bryobacterales bacterium | reverse complement strand
GCGTCGGCGCTGGCGCGGATGGTGAGGTTTTCGCGGCGGGTGCTGGCGGCGTTGGTGAAGAGAAGGAGGTCGCGGCCGCGGTGGCGGTAGCGGGCGAAACCGGCGTTGCATCCGGCGTCGTTGAGGGATTCGTGGTGGCGGGCGTCGTGAAAGCTAATGCCGCCATCGGTGGAGCGGGCGACGAGGCGGGCGGG
>DNFG01000099.1:0-2048 GCA_003487005.1 Bryobacterales bacterium | reverse complement strand
GTCCGTGTCCGGCGCTACGGCGGGACCGGTTTTCCAGGTGCGGCCGTTGTCGTCACTCCAGGCGTTGCGGGTGGTGATGGCCTTATTCTCATCGAGGACGACGAGGGGCACGATCATGCGGCCGCGGGCGGTCACGAAGTGGGTGCCGGAGGTGGCGAAGACGGCGTGCCAGCGGGGATCTCGGATCTGGGAGGTGAGATCGGCGGGCCGGGACCAGGAGGAACCGCCGTCACGGCTGACGATGGCATGTACCTGGAGGACATCGGGGCCGGTGAGCGGGCCGGGTTTGGCCGTGCGGAAGCCGATGCCCGGGGGGCCATAGGCGTAGAAGCACCAGACGCAGCCCTGGGCATCGAGAAGGAGGGAGGCATCGCCGGCGCCGCCCCGAGGCACCTGGACGAGGGTGGACTGGGGGGTCCAGGTGCGGCCGGAGTCGGTGCTTTTGCGCAGGACGAGCGAGATGCGGCCAGGGAGGTCGGCGGCGTTGTCGTGACGGGCGTCGGCGACGGCGAGCAGGACGCCCTGCCGGGTTTCGATCAGGGCGGGGATCCGGTAAGTGTGGACGCCCGCGGAGCCGCGTTCGAACAGATCGACCTGGTGGAGCGAGGGCGGTTGCGCGTGCGCGAAAGCGGGCAGGGCGGCGAGAAGGGCGGCGCGGCGGGTGGGCGGTTGGGTCATGGACATGGGCCGGATCCTGAATCTTCAGTGTAATGACCAGGGATGAGTGAAGGGTAGCGGGAAACCGGCCAAGGAAGGTCAATTTGAGTGTATTATCGAAAGCTAACAGTTATTAGCCAGGCACGGAGTCGCCCTGCCCGCGAGTCGAGATGCAAGATTCGAGTCAAGAGCAGATCCTGCGTTCATGGAAAGAGATAGCGGCCTACCTGGGCGTAACCGTGCGGACGGCGCAGCTTTGGGAGAGGCAGCGGGGCTTGCCGGTAAGACGGTTGCCCGGAGGGCGAGGAGGGGTGTCGGCCTCGACGGTGGAACTGGACGAGTGGCGGGGATCGCCCGGGGGCACGACTGAGGAACCGATGCCGCCGGCGGCGGCGCCCTCTCGGCGGCTCAAGATGGGTCTGGCGGCGGTGGCGCTGGTGATCGTGGCGAGCCTGGGGGTGACGGTCCAGAACATGCCGGAGGGGGATCTGCGTCTGGACGGGCAGTGGCTCATTTTTGTCGACGAGGAAGGGCGGGAGACGAGGGCTGAGCCGGCCGGTTCGGCTGGGTTCATCCACCGGTTAGTGGTGGGGTCGCCCTCGCCGGTCCGGGCGTTGGCGGGGCGGTTTCTGTATGCGGTGACGGAGTCGACGCCGAAGCCGAGGGTGATGCTGGCGCGGCAGTCCGTGGTGGTGCCCGGCTGGCAAGGTGCGGGGAGCCTGGAGATCCGGGTGGAAGGGCCATGGCGGGCGGTGAGCAGTAATGCGTCGTGGCTGACAGTGACACCCTCGCAGGGGGAAGGCGATGCGATGGTGACGTTTTCCTGGACAGCCAATACGTTGCCAACGGGGCGGATTGCCGCGATTTCGATTAACGGCGCGCGGTTTGGAGTGGCGCAGGTATCGCCGTCGGGGCAGGCGACGCCGTGGCAGAGCGCGGGGTATGGCACGATCCGGACGATTGCAGGAGACGGACAGCCGGGCGATCGGGGGGACGGTGGACCCGCTGATCAGGCGAGGGTCTTCAACCCAACGGGGATTGTGGTTGATGAGAACGCGAACGTGTATTTTTCCGATTTCCGGAATCAGCGGATCCGGCGCATCAGTTCGGGAGACAGGATCATCACGACCATTGCGGGGAATGGCGTGAACGGCCTCTCGGGTGATGGCGGACCCGCTGTGGAGGCTCAAGTGAGCGGCCCGTACCACCTGGCGTTCGATGCGCGCGGCAATGTGGTTTTCGCGGATGGCGACAACAGCCGGTTCCGGAGAGTCGACCTCCGGACGGGGGTGATCGAGACGATTGCGGGAGGGGGCGAGAGCGCGCCGGAGGAGGGGAAACCCGCGCATCGAGTGAAGCTGGAATACCCGGTGACGGGGGTCGCGATTGAT
>DNFG01000251.1 GCA_003487005.1 Bryobacterales bacterium | reverse complement strand
CTGGAGTCCAGCCGTCTCCTCCCCCGCCCCCCCCGCCCCCCCCCCCCCCCCCCCGCCCCCGCCAACCCCGAGACACAACTCGGCCCCTGACTCAACAACGCCAGCAGCCGCAGCCTCGGTACCTCGCCCAGCGCCCGGAAGATCGCCGCCGCCCGCTCCAGCGCCTCCGGCCCCACCGGCAGGTGCCGCGGGCCCGCCCGGTGATCCGCCGGTCCACATTCAGGCTTGGGTGTCGCTCGGGCCATTCAACCTCTTTCCGCCAGTCTTACACTTGCACAGTCATGCAACTGTCCTCAGTGTACGCCCGTTCACTGCCCGCGCGCAACTCGCCTTTCCGGTCTACAATACAAATGAGGAGTAGTTCTCATTAACCACCAAGCCACTTACCGGATCCAGGGCATGGACTGCGCCGAGGAAGTCTCTCTCCTCCGCCGCACCCTCAGCCAGGTCGCGGGCATCCGCGAACTCCACTTCGACGTCTTTCAGGCCCGCATGACCGTCGAATTCGACCCCCAACGCGTCACCGGACCCGCCATCGAACAGGCCGTTGCCGCCACCGGCATGCGCTGCTTCCCCTGGACGGACCAACCCGGCACCCAGCGTTCCTTCTGGGACCTCCACGGCCGCCGCGCCCTCACCTGGATCAGTGGCCTCACCCTCCTCTCCGCCATGCTCTGGCAGGGCCTCGACTCCGGCCACCTCCTCGAAACCCTCCTCGCCCACCAGCACCACGGCCACGGCCACGAACACGGCCACCATCACCACGAAATCCCCGCCGGCGCCCTCCTCCTCTACTGGATCGCCATCGTCTCCGGCGCCATCCACGCCCTGCCCAAAGCCTGGATCGCCCTTCGCTCCCTCCGTCCCGACATGAACCTCCTCGTCGTCCTCTCCGTCATCGGCGCCTCCGCGCTCGGTGAATGGACCGAGGCCGCCACCCTCTCCTTCCTCTTCTGCCTCGCCGTCTGGCTCGAATCCTGGAGCATGACCCGCGCCCGCGACGCCATCGCCCGCCTCCTCCAGGTCGCCCCCCCGGAAGCCTCCGTCCTGCACGGCGAAGGCCCGGCCGAACACGAACACAGAACGCCCGTCGCCCGCGTCGCCGTCGGCGCGGTCGTCCGTGTGCGCCCCGGTGAACGAATCCCCTGCGATGGCGAAGTCCTCCGGGGCCACTCCCGCGTCGATCAGGCCCTGATCACCGGCGAAAGCGTCGCCGTCGACCGCGGCCCCGGCGACCCCGTCTTCGCCGGCACCATCAACGAAAACGGACTTCTCGATCTCCGCGTCACCCACGCCGCTGAGTCCTCCACCCTCGCCCGCATGATCCGGATGGTCGAGGAATCCCAGTCCCGCCGCGCCCCCAGCGAACAGTTCGTCGAAAAGTTCGCCCGCTACTACACCCCCGCCGTCTTCCTGCTCGCCTTCAGCGTCATGGTCATCCCCCCGCTGTTCGCCGCCGGCGTCTGGAGCGAGTGGTTTTACCAGGGCATGGTCGTCCTGCTGATCTCCTGCCCCTGCGCCCTCGTGATCTCCACGCCTGTCAGTGTCGTCGCCGCCATCACCTCCGCCGCCCGCCACGGCGTCCTCGTCAAAGGCGGCGCCTTCCTCGAAGAGGCCGCCCGCATTCGCGCCGTCGCCTTCGATAAAACCGGCATCCTCACCGCCGGACGACCCGAAGTCCGCGAACTCGTCCCCCTCAACGGGAACCCGCCCGAACAGATCCTCTCCTCGCTGATGAGCCTGGAACAGGCCAGTGAACACCCCCTCGCCCGCGCTATCCTCCGTCACGGCGCCGCCCAGGGCATCGCGCCCGCCCCGGCCGCCACTTCTTTCAACAACCTCGAAGGCCGCGGCGCAGAAGCCTCCCTCGACGGCAGCACTTTCTGGGCCGGAGGCGCCCGCCTCCTTCAGGACAAGGGCCTCGCCCACCCCCGCCTCAATGCCGAAATCAGCCGCCTTGGCGCATCCTCCCAGAGCGTCGTCGTCTGTGGGCGCGACGACGAACCCTGGGCCGTCCTCGGCGTCGCCGACCCCGTCCGCCCCGAGGCCCGCTGGGTCGTCGATGAACTCAAGTCCCTCGGCATCCACCGCCTCGTCATGCTGACCGGCGACCACCCCGCCTCCGCCGATGCCGCCGCCCGCGATGCCGGCATCCCCGAAGTCCGCGCCAGCCTCCTGCCCGAGGACAAAGCCGCCGCCGTCCGCCAGATCCGCTCCGAAACCGGCCCCGTCGCCATGCTCGGCGACGGCGTCAACGACGCCCTCGCCCTTTCCGAATCCTCCCTCGGCATCACCCTCGGCCGTCAGGGCACCGACATCGCCCGCGAAAGCGCCGATGTCGTCTTCATGGCCAACGACCTCTCCCGCCTCCCCTTCCTCCTGCGCCATGCCCGGCGCACCGTCGCCGTCATCAAGCAGAACATCGGTCTCGCTCTCACCCTCAAACTCGCCTTCCTCGCCGCCGCCATGGCCGGTTCGGCCACCCTCTGGATGGCCGTCCTCGCCGACATGGGCGCCACCTTCCTCGTCACCTTCAATGGCCTCCGGATGCTCCACCCCGCCCGCGCGAATCGCAAACCGCCCGTCTGACATCCAACCAGAGAGATGACCCGCCGGACTGCGATCTCCCTCT
>DNFG01000408.1 GCA_003487005.1 Bryobacterales bacterium | reverse complement strand
CCCCCTCCGCCTCGCCCGCCACCGCCTCGCGACGTGCCTCCGCCGGATGCTTCCGCCACACCACCAGCGCCGACAGCAAATGCAGCCCCACCGCCACTCCGAACGCCACCTTCCAGAACCCCGCGATCCCCCCCCATCCGAACCGCGGCTCCAGCCAGAACGGAAACGCCAGCAACGCCACCACGCAACTCAAATTCGACCACGCAAACAGCCGGTAGGCCCGCTGTCCCGGATACAACAGCGCGTGCCAGTGCTGCAACAGCGGACTCGTCGCCGACAACAACAAGTACGGCAACCCGATCGCCAGCCCCAACTGCGTCACGATCGCCCCCGAGGGCGAATCCGCCCCGCCCCCGCCCGGAGCCGCCGTCACCAGCGGCAGTGCCAGCAACGCCAGCCCGCAAAGCCCCGCGTGCACCACCGCCTGCATCCGCGGCGCCAACCGCCGCGCCAGACCGTGCGCGTACAGATACCCCAGCAACAGCATCACCTGGTAAAACACCAGGCACACCGCCCACACAGCCGCGCTCCCCCCAAACACCGGCAACAGCCGCTTCGCCATCATCGGCTGCACCAGAAACAGGCAAAATGCGCTCCCAATCACCCCTGCCGCGAGTAAAGACACGTCAATTACCTCAAACTAGCTATCCTCGCACAGGGCCCGTCGCCCCCCCCGCTATTCCTTCGTCTCGGCGGTCCGGTTCAACCGGTTGATCTGCTTCACCACAACGAACAACGCCATCGCCACCAGCAGGAACTGGAAAATGTTGTTCAACAGATTCCCGTACGCCAGCACCGCCGCGCCCGCCTCCTTCGCCTTCGCCAGACTCTCGTACGTCTTCCCGTCCAGCGCCACGAACAGGCTGGTCAGATCCACGCCTCCCGTCACCATCCCGATCAACGGGTTGATCACGTCTTCGACAATCGAGTTCACGATCTTGCCGAATGCCGCACCAATCACCACGCCGACCGCCAGGTCAATCGCGTTGCCCTTGACGGCAAACTCTTTAAATTCAGAGAAGAAACCCATGGCGAGGGAGCATACCACAAACCCCTGCTCCCGTCACTCATCCCATTCACGACTTCGACCGGAAGTATTGCTCCTTCGTGTACGCCTCCCGCGAATACTTACGCGCATCCCGCGCCTGCGGCGTCCCCGGCGCCGTCGCTGCCACCCACTGGTACGCCTTCCGCGCCCCCGCCCGGTCCCCCGTCAGATCCAGGCACTGCCCCAATCTCAACCCGCTCATCACCGCCGCGTGCAGGTTCAGCCGCTCCGCCCCCGCGTGCGCCCGCCGCAGCGGTCCCAGCGCATCCTCCCAACGCTCGAACCAGAACAACAGGTTCCCCCGCGCGTAGTCGATCCGCTCCGCCGGCAGCGTCTTGAACCCCGGCGCTCCGCCCTTTTTGCGTTCCACGATCCTGTCCAGCGCCGCCAGCGCCTCCTCC
The DNA here is from genome assembly GCA_003487005.1 of Bryobacterales bacterium. GTDB lineage: Bacteria > Acidobacteriota > Terriglobia > Bryobacterales > Bryobacteraceae > PNKE01. The sequence continues at coordinate 1,367 of DNFG01000408.1, read as the reverse complement.
CGCCGCCCCAGGTCCGCGTACATCTCCGCCAGTTCGAAAATAAACAGGAAATTCCGCGGATATCTTCGCTCCAGTTCCTCCAGGATCGGTACCGCCTCCGCCGCCCTCTTCTCCCGGCGGTACGCCACCCCCAGCAGGATCATCGCCTCCACCTGGTTCTCCCGCCCCTTCTCCGCCACCAGGCGCACCGTCGCCATCCCCTGCTCCCGGTCCCCCCGGAACCCCGCCAGAAACCCCAGCATCTTGTACCCCCACGGTAGGCTCCCCACCACGTAATCGTGCAAACCCTGCATCATCCGCGCGTCGATCCGCCCAGGCTGCGCCTCGATCACCCGGTTGTGCAACTTCCGCCCCGCCGTCAGATCCTTCAGTGAATCCAGCCACGCCCGCCGCACCAGGAAGTTGTACGTCCCCCGCAAACCCAGCGCCACCCCGTTCGCGTACATCGCGTCGAGGTCCGGCGGCCGCGCCTCCACCCCCGCCTTCGTCAAATCCAGCGCCTTCTGGATCTCGGCGAAAAACCGCCGCTCTTCCTCGGGCGTCGCCTCCACCTTCTCCCGCCGCAAAAACGAATCCGCCCCCGTCACCAACTGACTTTCCAGCGCCCCCGTCCGGTACATCAGCGAAAACAGCAACCCCTGCGCCAGATAATTGTGCCGGTTCGCATCTCCAGGCTTCGCCGCCACCGCCTTCTCGAAACTCGCGATCGCCTCCGGATACTCCACGCTGTAAAAATGGTCGAACCCCTTCTCCACCAGCGGATCCGCCCCGAATGCCGCCCCGGCCAGCACCAGCATCACCAGACCCTTCATCCGCCAGCCTCCTCCAACCGCTTCAGCGCCCATCGCGCATGCTCTTCCACCACCGCGTCCCCCGATCCCGCCAACCGCTCCAGCGCCGCCCGGTGCCGAACGTCCCCCGAATTGCCCATCGCCACCGCCACGTTCCGCAACAACCCCTGATACTTCGCCCGCCACAACGGCGTCCTCCGGAACCGCGCCCGGAACTCCTCCGCCGTCATCATCGCGAGTTCCTCCAGTTCCGGCGCCGCCTCCACCGGCTGAAATCCCGCCTCCAGCGTCGACGGCGCCCGCCGGTTCCATGGACATACTTCCTGACAGATGTCACACCCGAATAGATGCGTCCCCACCCCCGCCCGCAACTCTTCCTCCACCGGACCCCTCTGCTCGATCGTCAACGTCGAGATGCACCGCCGCCCGTCCAACTGCCATTCCGGCCCCGGCGCTCCCGGCCCCACCACCAGCGCTTCCGTCGGACACGCGTCAATACACCGCCGGCACGTCCCGCAACGGTCCGCCGGCGGCGCCCCCGCCGGCAACTCCACCGATACCAGCACCTCCCCCAGA
>DNFG01000126.1 GCA_003487005.1 Bryobacterales bacterium | reverse complement strand
TACACCCAAACGAGTGTACGGAACGAACTCGGAACGAACTGCCTCCATCGTCCATTCGAAGAACCCCGTCGACCACCGCCCGCACGCAAACCCGTTCGCCCCAAAAGCCCCGGTCGCAGCCACGAAACGCAAAGACGCAGCGACAGCAACAGCCTGCACGGCGACCCCTCGCGTCTGCCCCTCCCCATTCCACTCCACCCCCACGACCACAAAGACCGCGCAGAAACCGACCACCTCAAATCACCCCGACCATTCCTCGCAACTCACAGAAAATAAAAACAATCACATCGGAACGAACCCCGGAACGGACCCCATGCGGACCCCAAGCGGACCGCCTTCGGACCGCGAGCGGACCCCGAGCGGACCACGAGCGAACCGCATTCGAACCACCCGCAACCTCCCAAATACGAGCGCAAAAAGGCACGAAAGAGCGGACTCTCCCGCCCCTTCAGGCACTCAACCGCGCCTTCACCTGCTCGCTCAGCGCCCGCCCGTCCACCCTCTTGCCAGCCAACTGCGCCTGCGCCGCCTTCATCACCAGCCCCATCTGCTTCACCGTCGTCGCCCCGGTTTCGGCCAGTGCCGCCTCGATCGCCGCCCCAATCTCTTCTTCCGTCGCCATCTCCGGCATGTACGCCTCGATGATCGCGATCTCCGCCTCTTCCCTCGCCGCCTGCTCCTCGCGCCCCCCCTGCCGGTACATCTCCACCGACTCGCGCCGCTGCTTCAACAGCATGTTCAGAATCCGCATCTCCGCGGCTTCGTCCAACTCCTTCATGCTGTCCACTTTCTCTTTCATCAGCGCCGTCTTCACCATCCGGATCGTCCCGAGTTTCAACTCTTCCTTGGCCTTCATCGCGGCCACCATGTCTTTTTGAAGCTTGTCGAGCAGGGGCATGATTTTGTTATCCTACTGGGTTCTCCCCTAGATCTTCCCACAGCCATGCATATCAAGAAACAGCGACTCCTGACGCCTGGGCCGACCCCCCTCCTGCCGCGTGCCCTGCACGCCATGATGGCCTCGGATATCCACCACCGGACCCAGGACTTCATCAAGCTCTATCCCACCGTCCTCGCTGACCTCAAAGAGGTCTTCGGCACCCAGGGCGATGTCCTCATTACCGTCTCTTCCGGGACCGGCGCCCTCGAGGCCTCCATCTCCAACTTCTTCTCCGAAGGCGATCAGGTCATCATCTGTTCCGCCGGGAAATTCGGCGAACGCTGGGTTGACCTCGCCAAGGCCTTCCGTCTCAATGCCGTCGTCCTCAAGGCGGAATATGGCGACGTCGTCTCCCCCGATCGCGTCAAACAGGCCTTCGCCGAAAACCCCGGTGCCAAAGGCCTTCTCTTCCAGGCCTCCGAAACCTCCACCGGCGCCGCCCACGACGTCCAGGCCTTCGGCGAAATCTGCAAATCCACCAATGCCCTCTGTATCGTCGACGCCATCACCGGACTCGGCACCATGCCCCTCCACATCGATGAATGGGGCCTCGATATCGTCGTCGGGGGATCCCAGAAGGCCTTCATGATCCCTCCCGGCCTCGCCTTCCTCTCCGTCAGCGCCAAAGCCTGGGCCCGGTCCGAATCCGCTACCCTGCCCCGCCTCTACTTCGACCTCAAAAAGGAAAAGAAGATGGCCGACAAGGGCGAATCCGCCTGGACTCCCAACGTCAGCCACATCCTCGCCCTCGCCGAAGCCCTCAAGTACATCAAGGAAATCGGTATGGACAAACTGGTCGATAACGCCCAGTTGCTCGCCAAAGCCACCCGCGTCGCCGCCACCACGCTCGGCCTCGAACTGTTCGCGCCCAACTCGCCTTCCTCCTCCGTCACCGCCATCAAGGCGCCCGCCGGCATGGACTCCGGCGAAATCGTGAAGGGCTTCCGCACCCAGTTCGGCTCCATCATCGCCAACGGCCAGGGCTCCATGAAGGGCCAGATCTTCCGCATCGCCCACCTCGGCTACTTCGACTTCGCCGACCTCTTCGCCATGGTCGCCGAACTCGAAATCATCCTCCACAGCAAGGGCGTCCCCGTCGAATTCGGCAAGGGCGTCGCCGCCGTCCAGAAGATCTACGCCGAGGCCGCTCTCAAGAGCTAGTTTTCGAGGGAACGAGAAACCAGATGAAAGTCCTTGTCGCTGAACCCATGTCGCCCGCCGCCGTCGCCCTGCTCCAGCAGCAGGCCGGCTGGGAGATCGTCGTCTCCAACCCGAAGGAGTATGAACCCCACCTCGCCGACTGCGACGCCCTCATCGTCCGCAGCGCCGTCAAGGTCAAAACCGAAACCCTCGCCAAAGCCCCCAAGCTCCGCGTCATCGGCCGCGCCGGCGTCGGCGTCGATAACGTCGACCTCCCCGCCGCCACCGCCGCGGGCGTCCTCGTCATGAACACCCCCGGCGGCAATGCCGTCTCCGTCGCCGAGCATACCCTCGCCCTCATGCTCTCTCTCGCCCGGATGGTGCCCGAAGCCAGCGCTTCCACCCGCGGCGGCAAGTGGGAGAAGAAGAAGTTTCTCGGCAATGAACTCCGCGGCAAAGTCCTCGGCGTCGTCGGCCTCGGCAATATTGGACAGGAAGTCGTCCGCCGCGCCCGCGGCTTCGAAATGAGGATCATCGCGTCGGACCCCTTCGTCGCCCAGCAGACCGCCAGCGACCTCGGCGTCACCCTCGTCGACTTCGACACCCTGCTCAAGGAATCCGACTACGTCAGCCTTCACCTCGCCGTCACCCCGGAAACGAAGGGCCTCATCGGCGCCGAATCCATCGCAAAGATGAAGGACGGCGTCCGCATCATCAACTGCGCCCGCGGTGAACTGATTGAGCAGAGCGCACTCTGCGCCGCCCTCGCTTCCGGCAAAGTCGCCGGCGCCGGCCTCGACGTCTTTTCGCCCGAACCGCCCGCGGCCGACGACCCGATTCTCGCCGCTCCGAACCTGCTCGCCACCCCCCACATCGCCGGGTCCACCGAGGAAGCCCAGGAGATCGTCGGCATCCGGATCGTCGAGCAGTTGGTCGAGTACCTGACCAACGGCGTCGCCATCAACGCCGTCAACATGCCCGCCATCACGCCCGAGCAGTACAAGGCCGTCGGCCCTTTTGTCGAGTTGGCTGAGCGGCTGGGCAAGTTCGCCGCTCACGTCGCCACGGGTAACCCGGCGAGCATCAAGGTCATCTATCAGGGCCGCATCGCCGAGATGAATACCAACCTGCTCCGGAATGCCGCTGTCGCCGGCGTCCTCAGCCGCGGTCTGGCTACGCGCGTCAATGTCGTGAACGCCCTCCAGTTGGCCGGACAGCGCGGGGTTGTTGTGGAAGAGAAGCGCGATACCCGCGCCGGGCAGTCCGACCAGATCCTCATCGAATACGTCACCAGCGATGGCACCACCTCGCTCTCCGGCACCGTTCTGTTTGACAAGCCGCGCCTCAGCTCCATCGACGGCATCGCCGTTGAAACCCCGCTCGAGGGCAATCTCATCTACATGCGGAACTACGACGTGCCCGGCGTGATCGGCCACGTTGGCACCGTCCTTGGCCGTAACTCGATCAACATTGCCAACTTCTCGCTCGGCCGCGAGATCGGCCCCGCGGTCGAAGGCAAGCCCCTCCGCGCCGTCGCCGTCGTCGAAGTCGATGGCGACGTCGCCGTCTCGGTCCTCGATGAACTGAAGGAGAATCCCGCGGTCCGGTTGGCCGTCACCGTCCAACCCGCCGCCTAGCCAGGAGCGAAACCTCATGAATCAACCGGCATCGACCCGGCGCGGCTTCTTCTCCGCGCTTTCCGCGGCGGCCCTCGCGCAACAGGTGGCCGCCGCCACCCAGAGCGCTTCGGCCACCGGAATGCCCACCCGGCCCCTCGGCCGCACCGGCGTCCAGGTGTCGGTGCTCGGCCTCGGCGGCCACCACGCCGCCCGCCCGAAAGAGGAAAGCGAAAGCTTCCGGCTCATCCACACCGCCATCGATGAAGGCATCACCTTCATGGACAACGCCTGGGAATACCACAACGGGCGCGCCGAAGAAGTGATGGGCAAAGCCCTCGCCATGGACGGCAAACGCGAAAAAGCCTTCCTGATGACCAAGGTCTGCGCCCGCGATTACGCAGGCGCCATGAAACAGTTGGACCAGAGCCTCCAGCGCCTCCGGACCGACCGCATCGACCTCTGGCAGTTCCACGAGTGCAACTACTACAACGACGCGGAATACCTGCTCGAAAAGGGCGGCCTCAAAGCCGCTCTCGAAGCCAAGAAAGCGGGCAAGATCCGCTTCATCGGCTTCACCGGACACAAAGCCCCGGCCATCCATAACCGGATTCTCGCCCTCGACTTCGCCTGGGACGCCGTCCAGATGCCCATCAATGTCATGGACGACCGCTTCCTCAGCTTCCGCCGCGAAACCGTCCCCGGATGCCTCAGTAAAGGCATCGGCGTCGTCGGCATGAAAGGCTGCGGCGGCGACGGCAAGATGTTGCAGGCCGGTATCGTCACCGTCGAAGAGTGCTATCGCTATTGCCTCAGCCAGCCTGTCTCGGTCCAGGTCGTGGGCCTCGCAGAAATGGCCCACCTCCAGGAGGCCATCCGGATCGGCCGTTCCTTCCAGCCCATGACTGGTCAAGAGATGTCCGCCCTGATGAGCAAGGTCAAGAACGTTCAGGGCGACGGCCGCTTCGAACTCTTCAAGACCTCCCAGCGCTTCGACAGCGGCTACCACCGGGAACAACACGGCTTCGAACTTCGCTAAACTGCACGGCATGATCCGCTGCTTGCTGGCTCTGCTCCTCGCGGCGACGGGCCTCTGGGCCCAACCGCTGAACGAAATTCGCATCGAGCGCTACCAGGCCGTCAAAATGCGCGACGGCGTTACCCTCTACGCCGACCTGTACCGCCCCGCGGCGCCCGGGCGGTACCCGGTGCTGGTGGTCCGGACCCCCTACGGAACCCAGCGCGACGCCGTCCACCCCGTCATGACCCGCTTCGCCCAGAACGGCTACGCGGTGCTGATGCAGGATACCCGGGGGCGGTATGAATCCGAAGGCCGCTGGGACCCGTTCCGGCACGAAGCGGAGGACGGCAAGGACACCGTCGAGTGGGCGGCGAAACAGCCGTGGTCGAACGGCAAAGTGGCGATGCAGGGCGGCTCGTACCTCGGCCACGTGCAGTGGGCGGCAGCCTCGCAGCAGCCAGCGGGGCTGGTGGCGATCTTTCCCGGCGTGGCTTCAACGAACATCTACGCCAACTGGATCACCTCCGGCGGGGCGTTCCGGCTGTCGTTCAACTACGGCTGGGGCGTCGTCCGGATGCCGAACCGGATCATGCTGCCGCAGTACTGGCACACGGAAGCGTACACGCCGGAGGAGCTGAAATACGAGCAGATTCTCTACCATCTGCCGCTGCGGGACGGCGATTTGCGGTCGGCGGGCTACGCGACGGCGCACTACCGGGCGTGGCTGGAGCACGAGTCTTACGACGCGTACTGGAAGGCGATTTCGGACGAGGAGCGGTTCGACAAGGTGATGGTGCCGGCGCAGAATCTGGGCGGGTGGTTTGACATCTTTCTGGCTGGGACGCTGAACGGATACACGGGCATGCGCGCGAAAGGCGGGACGGAGAAGGCGCGGCGGGAGACGAAGCTGATTGTGGGGCCGTGGGGACACGGGCCGTCGCGGAAAGTGGGGGATGTCGAGTTCGGCGAGGGGGCGTGGCTGGATCAGTTCGCGCGCGAACTGCGGTGGTTCAACCACTACCTGAAGGGCGAGGACAACGGCATCGACCGCGAGGCGCCGGTCCGGATCTATTACATGGGCGCGAACAAGTGGAAGGACGAGCAGGACTGGCCGGTGCCGGGGACGGAGTACCGGCCGTTGTATCTCGCGTCGGGCGGGGCGGCGAACAGCCTGCGCGGCGATGGACGGCTGGAATGGACGGCGGGGGCGGCGGGGCGCGATCAGTATGTTTACGATCCCGCGCTGCCGGTGCCGACAACAGGCGGGAACAACTGCTGCGGGACGCCGACGATGGCGGGGCCGCGGGATCAGAGGCCGGTGGAGCGGCGCGCGGACGTGCTGGTGTACACGACACCGATCCTGGACAAGCCGCTGGCGATCGCGGGTCCGGTGAAGATGAGGTTGCACGCGGCGACGGACGGGCCGGATACGGACTGGATGATCAAGCTGGTGGACGTGCGGCCGGACGGGTTCGCGATGAACGTGGCGGAAGGGATTCTGCGGGCGCGGTTTCGCAAGGGGCTGGACAAGCCGGAGTTGCTGAAGCCGGGCGAGGTTTACGAGTTCGAGATCGACATGGCGGGGACGGCGAATGTCTTTCAGCCGGGGCACCGGATCCGGGTGGACATCACGTCGTCGAACTTCCCGCAATTTGACCGGAACCCGAACACGGGTGAGCCGCTGGGGGCTTCGGCCAAGGTCCGCGTGGCGCGGCAGACGGTGCATCATGGCGGCGCGAGGGCGTCGCACATCGTGCTGCCGGTGGTGCCGCTGCCGTAACGGCGGCTACAGCGCGGCGATGACGTCGATTTCGATCAGCGAATTGCCGGGGATCCAGGCGGCGGCGGGGGGGGTGCGGGCGGGGGGG
>DNFG01000142.1 GCA_003487005.1 Bryobacterales bacterium | reverse complement strand
GAACAGGCGCGCCAGGTCGGAGCTCTTGTCGGCGAACATCGCCGCCTGGGGATTCTGCGGATCGGCGCCGGATTCGTCGGCGTCGGCGAGCGGATCGACGAACAGCAGCAGCCGGCCGCCGCGCAGGACGAACTGGTCGATCGCATACAGCAGCGGCTCGTCCAGGGCCTTGGGGTGGATCAGCACCAGCACGCCGATGTCCTGGGCGATTTCCGACAGGCCGGTGGCGTCCAGGGTGCGGACCTCGACGAACTGCTGCAGTTCGCTGAGCACCACCCAGGGCTCCGGCATGGAGCGCATCGCCGGATCGAAGCTGCCGGAGATCGGCAGGCTGGAGATCAGCCCGACCACCGGCTTGCTCGGCTGGCCAAGCTCGTGCACCAGCTTGGCCAGGTCGTACTCGAGGAAGCTCTCCTTGTCCATCTGGAAGAACGGGATCGCCGCCTGGCCGTCGGTCGAGTTGGTGCCGGCCAGGCCGAAGAACAGGTTCTCCCCGGCCTGGCCGACCGGCACCGGCTGCAGGCCGAAGGTCGTGGCGCGGTCCTCCTCCTCGGAGAACGGCAGCGGGTCGATCACCCGCAGGGCGATCTTGCCGTCGGAGGCGGCCGCCAGCTCCTCCAGCAGTTCGCGCACGCGGGTGGCGTAGCTGCGCAGCTGCTGGCCCTGCGGCAGGCTGGCGCTGACCTGGTCGGAGAAGAACAGGTACAGCGACACCGGTTCGTCCAGGTCGCGGACGATCTGCCGGGTGCCGTCGGACAGGGTGAACAGGCGGTTCTCGGTCAGGTCCAGGCGGGCCCCGCGCAGCAGCATGTTGCCGATCAGCAGCAGCGCCAGCAGCAGCACGGCAACCAGGACCAGGGTGCCGATGGTGGCCGTTCGTCTATTGAGATTGAACATCGGGTGGATTCCTCAGTCGGCCTTCTTCATTTCGACCACGATCGCGCAGGCGTACAGCCAGGCGCCGATCATCAGCCCGAAGTACAGCAGGTCGCGCAGGTCGATCACGCCCTTGCTGATGGCATTGAAATGGGTCAGGAAGCTGAGCGAGGCGACGCCGTCGACCAGCGCCTGCGGCGCCCAGCCGCTGAAGGCGTCCAGCACCAGCGGATAGCCGGCCAGCAGCAGCATGAAGCAGACGACCACGGTCAGGATGAAGGCGACCACCTGGTTGCGGGTGGCGCCGGACAGGCACGATCCGATCGCCAGGAACGACCCGGCCATCAGCAGGCTGCCCTGGACGGGAATGCCGTCGGTGGTGGTGGGCCGGCCGGTGACGTGAAGTACAGCGTCTTCGAGAGCCCGACGGTGGTGGGGCCCGGCGCGGCGGAGCAGCGTGCCGTCGATGTCGAACAGGACGAGGGCGGAGGCGGGCATGGGAGCTGATTTTAGTGTGGCACGGGGGGAGGGGGCGGGCGTGGGTTTGGCGGCACGTTTACACTGGTTAGAGTCATGCAGCTTCTTCACGCGGGGTCACAGCAACTGATTTTGCTCGAACTGGAGCCGTCGCTGCTCTTGCAGGGGGCGAAGGAGACGGGCTTTGAGTGCGAGGTGGCGGACAGCGACCGCTATGTGACGCTGCGGATCGAGGCGACGGAGAGGGAGCAGCCGCTATTGTTGTTCGATGCCTCGGACACGGCGCACGGGAACTGGTTCTCGCGATGCCAGTTCTATGTGGACGGGCGATCCGGTTCGGTGTTGCAGACGCCGTTTCTGATTGCGAATTCGCGGGACCGGCGGGGGCGGGTGGAGCCGAGGGCGTTGCGGGTGCAGGTGCGGAAGGAATTACCGGCGCATTTCCGGTTGCCGGGCCGGCAGCCAGTGAACGAGAAGATGCTGTACGCGGTGTTGTTTAACTTTTTCAACGCGCTGCAAAAGGTCGGCGTGGGCGTTTGCGGGGGACCGCTCGTCCAACCGCTGGCGACGAAGGCGGACACGCCACCATCGCCGCCATTTACTCGCGGTTGAAGTGCGGTTAGGATAGTGGGCAAGCGCCCTCGGCGCTGAATTGATCAGGAGATATCGGACATGGACCCTCGCCCCGTTTTGAGCCGCCGTGGATTTGCCGGCGCATTGGCCGCGACCGGAATCATGAAGGCCCACGCGGCCGCGCCGTCGAAGGCGACGGAGATGGTGACGCTGGGCAAGTCGGGCGTGACGGTGACTCGCCTCGCGCAGGGGACGGGTTTCAACGGCAGTGCGCGATCGTCGGCGCACACGAGGCTGGGCGAGAAGGCATTTCAGTCGCTGATCCGGCATGACCTCGAGCGCGGGGTGACGTTCATGGACGCGGCGGATTTATATGGGTCTCACCCGTACCTGCGCAACGCGCTGCGCGGGGTGCCCCGGGAGAAGTACAACATCCTGACGAAGCTGTGGCCGCGGACGGAGTTCTGGAACAGCTACTCGGGCGGGGCGAAGGCCGAGATCGACCGTTTTCGCAAGGAGTTCGCGACCGATCAACTGGACGTGGTGCTGATCCACTGCCTGACGAACGACCGGTGGACGAATGACCTGAAGCGGACAATGGACGAGATGGCGGAGATGAAGCAGAAGGGCGTGGTGAAGGCAGTGGGGGTGTCGTGCCACGATTTTGGGGCGCTGAAGGTGGCGGCGGCCAGCCCGTGGACGGACGTGCTGCTGGTGCGAATCAATAACGTGGGCAAAGCGGCGGCGATGGACGCCCCGGTGGAGGAAGTCGTGCCGGTGATCAAGCAGGCGCGCGCGGCGGGCAAGGGGATCATCGGGATGAAGATCTTCGGGGCCGGAAAGCTGACGGCGCCGGAGCAGCGGGACGCGTCGCTGAAGTTCGTGTTCCAGAACAAACTGGTGGACGCGGTGACGATCGGGATGCTGTCGGAAGCGGAAGTGAACGACACGATGGCGCGGATCGACCAGGCGATGGCGGGCTAGATCAGAGGGACGCGCGCTTTTTTCGCGGCCTTGCGAAGATCCTTGTCGAGCGTGGCAAGGGGGAGTGCGAGGCGGATGGCGGTTTCGAGGTAGGCGGCATCGTAGATGGTGAGGGCGTGCGTGCGCGCAAGGATCAGCAGTCCGTCGTGGTCGTGGCCTGGATCCACATGGATTGGAAAACGCCGAAGCCACTTGAGAGCTTCAGTGGAGTCCGCCGGAGCGATCCGGCCCCTGCGCTCGTTCACGAGAAGGAAGTTGCGCACCTCGTACCGCCACAGAGCGGGCACGACGGCACTTTCGTTTCGGAGTAGCTCGAACGCGGAGGAAGCTGTTGTGTGGGATTCATCGGGGAGAATCCAACACGCGGTGACGGAGGCATCGACGACGAACCCCACTGCTACTTCCGTCCTTCCCGGATGGCCGACTGGATCTCCGCCAGATTCACCTTGCCCGCCCGCTTCCTCAGTCCGCGGAACCACTCACGGGCTTCGTCCAGGGCAGCCGAATCCGTCGTCGTTCCGGGCGCGAGGGTAGCGATGATCTGGCCGTGGCGGGTGATCTGGATCGTTTCGCCCTGTTCGACGGCGTCGAGGAGGCGGGAGAAGTGGGTTTTGGCCTCGGAGGCCTGGACAGTGCGCATAGTGTTTTGACCGGTCGATTTGACTAGTCTGATTGTGGCGGAAGCGGGGCCGGGAGGCAAGCCCGGCCCCGGCGAGCGGGGGTCTCAGTGCGCCGCTTCGATCTTGTCGACGCGGAGGATGCCGGTCTTTTCGTAGAGGACGCCGGTGACCTTGACCTTCTTCGCGGCGAACTTCTCGGGGGCGGCCTGGTCGCTGAGGACGTGCATCTTCTTGTCGGCGGTGAGCAGGGCGTATTTCCACTGTTTGCCGGCCTTGACGCAGTCGCGGACGCACTTTGCGTCCGGGGCGATGCCCATGTGGGCGTGGTCGGCGCCGCACATGGTGTC
>DNFG01000382.1:2719-2925 GCA_003487005.1 Bryobacterales bacterium | reverse complement strand
AACCCATAAACAAATTCCACCAAACCTGCAAATCCACCAGCAGCCGCAGAAATCGCAACTCCCGCGGCTCCCGCTCAAACCACCGGTCCAGCAGCGCCTCCGTCTCCGCCCGCGGAAATAACCCCTCCCCTTCCAGCAAGACCCGGTAACTGTAATCCCGAACCGACTTGTGCTGGAAATCCCGCTCCGGTATCTGCAACCCCAGC
>DNFG01000382.1:0-2457 GCA_003487005.1 Bryobacterales bacterium | reverse complement strand
GCTCCGGTATCTGCAACCCCAGCTTCTTCCGCCCCGCCACCACCGGGACATATTTCTCCGCCAGCGGCTTCAGGATCGCCTTCCCCTGGTCCCCCCGCCACTTCCACTCAACCGGCTGTCTCATCGCGAACTCCACCACCCCCCGGTCCAAAAACGGAAGCCGCACCTCCAGCCCCTGTGCCATGGACATCCGGTCGCACGATGCCAGTATCCCGTTGGACAGGCGCCCCCCCATCTCCAGCAACAGCCTCCGCGCCAGCCCCGCTCCCGTCCGTGCCACCACCTCTTCCCCCAACGTCTCCGCCACCACCGCGTACGCCTCCGCTCCCCCGCAACTCCGGCCCCGGAACTCCCGCGATACCGGCAAATCCTCCACATCGCTCCGCTTCACATACTCAAAATCAATGTCGTCCCGCGTCGCCGCCCCAATCTGCCGCGCTGCCCGTCTCCACCGCAAATCCCATGGCAACCCCCGCAGGAGCCGCGCCAGCGGCCCCGGTACCAACGCATTCAGCCGGTACACCGGCTGCGGGCCCAGCCACCCATACCCCGCCAGCAATTCGTCCGACCCCTCCCCGCCCACCACCGTTTTCACGTGCCCCGCAGCCAGCCTCGAGATCAGCCCCACCAGCATCGACGGCGTACACGACGACGGCTCTCCCAGCTGCCAGACACTCTCCTCAAGCAACTCCGGCCACATCGCCGGACGAAATTCCACTTCATAATGATCCGTCCCCAGCGCCTTCGCCACCGCTCGCGCATGCTCCGCTTCATTCAACTCCCGCGATTCCGGCAGCACCAGCGAAAACGTCTTCAGTCGCCCCAGCCGCTCCCGCGCCAGCGCAGCCACGATCGACGAATCCCATCCGCCACTCAGGAAACACCCCACTTCCACATCGCCCTGCAAATGGCTCGCCGTCGCCTCCCGCAGCAGCGCTTCCAGCCGCCACGGCGCTTCCCCGTCCCATTTCTCCACCTCCACCGGCGGATGCCAGTGCCGCTTTACCCGCGCTCCCCCTTCGTCCCACACCAGGTAACACCCCGCCTGCAACTTCCGCAATCCCCGAAAGGCACACCCCGGCGCCGGAATATACCCGAAATCGAAAAACCCGCTTAGAGCCGCTCGGTCCGCTTCCGGCGCCACCACTCCACCCGCAAAAAACGCCCCCACTTCCGACGCAAACGCCAGCCCCCCCTCCCGCTCTGCGTAATACAACGGCTTCATCCCCACATGGTCCCGCCCCACCACCACCCGCCTGCGCTTCAAATCCAATATCCCCGCCGCGTACATCCCCGAAAGCTCGCCAAACAACGCCTCCCCCCGTTCTTCATACAGATGGACCAGCACCTCCGTGTCACACTCCGTCCGGAACCCGTGCCCCTGTCCCCGTAATCGTGCCCGCAGTGCCCCGTGGTTGTAAATCTCCCCGTTCAACACCGCCCATACTGTTCCGTCCTCGTTCGACACCGGTTGCTGCCCGTGCACCACGTCCACCAGCGATAATCGGGCCGCCCCCAGCGCCGCCCCCATCTCCGGAAACCCCACCGCCGCCTGCTCGTCCGGCCCCCGGTGCTTCAACGCCCCCACCATCCGCGTGATCGCCCGCCGGCTCGATTCCGGCCCAAACCCCGGCCATTTCACCACTCCAGCAATTCCGCACATGGTTCCTCACTTTATCCCACTCTCGTCCACCCCCGCCGTTTCGCTACAATCGCAGCTAACCTGGGATCTTCCAACCATGAAACACTGCTTTGGCCTTCTCCTCCTGATCGCCGCCCCCGCCGTCGCTCAGCCTTCCCCCGTCATGGACGCAGTCCGCCTTCAGTACGGCAACGCCAAACGCAATCTGATCGAGTCTGCTCAGGTCATGCCCGAACAACACTACTCCTTCCGCCTGACCCCGCCCCAGCGCCCCTTCGGCGAGTGGATCGAACACACCGCCGCTCTCAACCTCCGCGTCTGCGCCACCGCCCAGGGCGTCCAGCCTCCAGCCGCCCCCAGGACCAGCGGCTCCAAGGACGAAATCGTCAAAGCCATCGAAGCCTCCTTCGCCTTCTGCGACGCCGCCCTCGCCTCCATGTCCGACGAACAGGCCCTTCGCGTCCTCAATCCCAACCCCCGCCGGACCGCTCTCGACTCCCTCCTCGGCCTCGTCGCCAGCTTGAACTCCCACTACGGCAACATCGTCGGCTACCTCCGCGTCAAGGGCATCACCCCCCCCTCCACCGCCCGCGCCCAACCTCACAAACACTGAGCCATGCTCCGCCTCCCCTCCCGCCGCCAACTCTCCCGCTTCCTCCGCGAAAAAATCATCGGCTGGAACCCCCTCCCCGTCCTCGTCCTCCGCCTCCTCGCCGCCGCCCTCTGGCGCCGCCTCCTCTTTCGAACCACCGTCGTCGCCATCACCGGCAGCGTCGGCAAAACCACCGCCAAGGAAATGATCGCCGCCGTCCTCG
>DNFG01000196.1:5720-6083 GCA_003487005.1 Bryobacterales bacterium | reverse complement strand
CGAATTCCCGCTCGTCCGCGTACATCCGGACGTAGGAATCCGAGGTCGCCACCGGTTCGTGCGGCGAATGGAACGGCAGATACATGAAAAACGGCTTCTGCGATCCCGCCCGCCCCTCCAGCCACTTGATCCCCTCGTCCACGATAATATCGCTCGAAAATCCCTGAATTTCTCCCGCTTTGGTCCCGTTGCGGACGAAATTTACCGGATTCATGTGCGAAGGCGCGGCATTGTTCTGCGTCGCGAACCAGTGCTGGAAACCATGGTCGTCCGGTTGCGGCTGCGCGGCGTCGTTGAACCGCCCGTTCAGATGCCACTTCCCCGCCATCGCCGTGTCGTAGCCGCTGTCCCGCAACAGCGTCG
>DNFG01000196.1:0-5461 GCA_003487005.1 Bryobacterales bacterium | reverse complement strand
AGCCGCTGTCCCGCAACAGCGTCGCCACGGTCGTCTCCTCCCGCCGCAGGTGCATCCTGTTGTCGTTCGGAATCCAGTTGTACACCCCGCAGCGGTCCGGCGTCCGCCCCGTCAGCAGACCGGCGCGCGATGGCGAACACACCGGCGCCGCGGCGTAACAATGCTCCAGCTTCGTGCCCAAATAACTGGCGAAGACATTCAACCGCGGTGTCCGGATCTTCGTCGAACCGAACACGCCCACATCCCCGTAACCCAGGTCGTCGCACGTCACCACCACAAAGTTCGGCGGACGCGTGCTCCGTTGCGCAAACACCCGCTGGGCCGCCGTGGCCCCCATCAGGGAAAGAAACGTCCGGCGCTGCATGCGCCCACTTTACTCGATCTCAATCCCCCGGTCACGCCCAAACTCCGGATTCGCCCGCTGCCCCGCAATCCGGATCGACACCACGTTCACTTTCTGGCAATATCGAAAGCGAGGTTTACGGTGATGAGAGCGGCTCCTGTTGTCTTGTTCCTGTTGGCCCCATTGGTTTTTCTTGCGGCGTGGCAGGGCCCGCCGGCGGCAAAGAAGAGGATTGCGGTGAAGACCCGGGTAGGACCCGTCATCCCTCCCCCTGCGCCCCAGCCAGGGCCAAACGACAGGCTGTGGATCGATGCGGATGGCAATTTGGCCGCGCGTGGCGCCACCACGAAATCAGATCAGCGGGCGCTCGACTTGAGTTTCAGAAGACGTGTTCACGTTCTTCCCGTTGTCACTGCGACGATTCGCAAAGTCGAAGACGCCTATGAGTACAACTACACCGTCGCGAATCAGCCCGACGCGCAACAGTGGATTCACTTGTTCTGGGTAGATGCCCTCGGACCGGTGGAGACTGTTCAAACACCCGAATATTGGTCACTTGTCGGAATCAATCAGGACAAGCCCCCCATTTCACGTGCCTTTATCGGCAGGCACGCCACCGACTCCGACGTCCGCGAAAGACTGGTTCCCGGAGCTTCAGCCACTGGCTTCTCCATCGTCTCCAAATCGCTTCCTGGCTTGGTCGCCGCGCACTTCTCCGGGCACTTGGATCCGGACGGCAATGCGGAATTTGCCAACCCGGCTTTGGACACCGGCGATGTCAAAATGTCAGATTGGTTGCGGAACGAGATCCTGGAGAGGCTGAATCTGGACAACAACAGCGCTCAGGTTTACATACTCGGCCCCAAGATAATTCCTGGCGGTGACCTGTTCACCGCGGTCAGAAACGAGTTGGCCCTTGCAGCCCGCCTCCACGACTTCTCCCCCGAAAAGGAACAATTGCTGACCATGACCATGGCTGACAGTCCCGATCAGGTAAGAACTCTGCTGGCCGAAGTCGCCGCCAAATCGAGCGGGTTTCGGTCTCAGTTTTACCGCCTCATGGAGAGCCATCTTCTCGCTCACTGAAGCCCGCTCGATACTCAGTCGATATCAATCCCCCGGTCACGCCCAAACTCCGGATTCGCCCGGCTCCCCGCAATCTGAATCGACAACAGCGTCCCCGCCCCCTGCTTCGAGAAGAACGGGTCCACCGGCTTCAGCAAAATCCGCTTCCACCCCGTCTGCGTCTGCGACACCTTCGCCTCCAGCCGCATCTTGCCCCGGAACGCCAGCGATTCGTCCGCGAACCGGTACCGCCCCTTCAAATCCACATCCGCCCCTGGAATATTAAAGAACAGCTCCGAAAACCGCATCACCCCGTCCGCCATCGAAAACGTCCCTTTCAGATTCGTCGGCACCTCCTCGATCGCCTCGTCCTTCGGCCGCCCCTGCCCCCGCCGGCTGAATTCGTCAATCTTGTCCTGCACCGTCGCGCTCGTGAAATTGGCATCCCGCAGATCGAAATTCCCCGAAATGCGCAACCGGTCCGCCACCTCCCCCTGCCCCGGCGGCAGGTCGAACTTCAACTTCAGACCCACGCCCCCGGTCAGAAACGGCTTCCCCCCCTTCATCGCCAGCTTCAGCACATCGTCGATCCGCCCCTCCTTCATCACCACATCGAGAATCACCGACTTGCCAATCTCCTCCCGCCCGCGCACCACCCCGCCCCGGCACTCGAACACCGTCGATCCCAACCGCGCAATCACCGGCTCCAGCAGCGTGTTCCCGTTCGTCCCATCCACCACCGCCTTGTACTCCGTCCGCAGCGGCACCGCTTCCCCGCCCATCGTCAGCCGGAAATCGGGCGTCTCCGTCACCCCCTCCACATCCATCCGCGCCAGCACCCCAGAAAACTTCCCCTTCGAACTCAACGTGCCCGCAATCCCCTTGAATACCCCCAAATCCGCCTTCTCAAACACGTAATTCCCGTCAATCGCCGATTGCGACGGCTCCCCCGCCACCCACGGCCCGAACGACCCCTTCGCCTGAATCAACCCCGGCGGCTTCGCGTTCGTCAACTCCGCGTCGTAATTCATCGCCACGCCCGGCCCCGCGGTCGTCAATTTCAGCTTGTGAATATCGAAAATCAGCGGCGCTTTCGTCTCCTCCTTCGGCAGCAGCGTCAACTTCGTTCCATCCGCGATGATCTCGTCGATAATCACCGCCGGCGTCCCCTCCGGCGCCTCTCCTGTCCCGGCCTCCGGTTCCGGCGCCGCCCCTCCACCCAGCGAAGGCCTTTCCCCCTTCGGCGGCAGGTTCAGCGTCATCCCCTCCAGCCGCACGATTCTTACATGCGCCGGCTTCTCCCACAGCGTGTGGAGATCCACCTCGAACAGAAAGCGGTCCATCGCAAACATCGGCGGTACATCCGTCCTCCCCTGATGCCGCAGCGCAATGGTCCGCCCTTCCACCTTCACCTGCGCCCCGCGCCCCTTGTTCAACAACACCTGCAGCGGCGACTTCATCGGCATCGACACCGTCAGGCTCCCCAATTCCACCTGACTGTCGAACCGCTTCTCCAGATACAGCACCGTCTGCTCTTTGATAAACGGCTCAAATCGCCTCGACAGCACGATCCCCGCCACCGTCAGCCCAATCAGGACCAGCGCCAATACGCCGCCCGCCCACAACCAGAACTTTTTCTTGCGCATCTCGCCTCCGATTCCCCTTTCAGTATGCCCCCCCCTGTCAGCGCCCCGTCAAACCGCGCCCCGACACCAGGTACACCGCGAAACTCCCCAGCCAGTGCCCGCCCTCGTAATGCTCGCCCGTCACTGCCTTCAATCCCGCCGCCCCATGTGCCTCCGCCATCGCCGTCAGCGCCGCCCGCCTCGGGTGCCCTTCCGGCAACCCCCGCGCAATCCCCGTCAGCATCCACGCCCGGCTCAGATTCAACCCGTCCAGATGCGCCAGTTTGCCATCCGTGGCGTCCGTCACCGTCAACACGGAATACGGCAACGCCGGCAGAAACCGGTCAAACCATCGCCCGAACTCCGCTGGCGCAAGCACCCGCCTCATCAGATCGGCCTCCGCCAGGCACGGCGACAGAAAATCCTCCCCCGATGGCTCGTACCCCGCCGGACACCCCTCGTCCTTCCCGTAGAACTTCGTTGCGCGCTCCAGTAATAACTGTTCCAGCGCCCGGTCCCCCGCCGATCTCGCATAATCCAGCGCCAGTCCCAGCGCGAACGCCGTCTGGCTGTGCTCCCCGCTTCTCACCGGATGCGACAACTTCGGCAGCCAGGTGGACAACCGCTCCACCACCGCCCCCTCCAGCGGCGCCATCGCCGCCGCGTGCGGACTCCCCATCTCCCGCAACTCCTGCGCCAGCGTCAACAGCCACGCCAGCCCGTACGGCCGTTCGAACGTCGTCCGCCCCGGCGCGTTGAAATACTCCACCTCCCGCCGCAGGTTCTCCTCCGTCAAGCTCTTCCCGAGCGCCGCCCGCGCCCGCTCCGCGAACGCCGCCTCCGGAAACAGACGCGCCAGCCGCGCCAGCAGCCAGTGCCCGTGCACCGACGAATGCCAGTCAAAACACCCGTAAAACGCCGGCGTCAACTCCCGAGGCGGCCGCGCGTCCCCGTCGCCGTTCATCACATGCGCGATCTTGTTCGGATACTCGCGATGCACGCACGACAGCGCCAGTTCCGCGAAGCGCTCCGCCGTCCCCGCATCCAGCGCCGGCATCAGCAAAAAGGCCATTTCGACTAGCATCCCTCAATAGTAAAGGGCCGGAACCCCTCGCGGAATTCCGGCCCCGTCCAGAAAGTGAACCCCGGCTAAATGAACTTGTACTTGCCAGGCACCGGGAATTCCGGCACCGGGTTCGTCGCCTTGTAGTCCCACTGGCCCTGCTTCGGCATCAGGTCCTGCTTCGAGTTCATGATCATGTCCCAGGTGATCTCCAGCCCGGAATACGCCGCCTCGCGGCCCATGATGCACGTCAGCGTCGATTCGGCCACTTCCATCGCTTCGTTGATGTAGGGACCATCCCCGCGAATCGACTTGTACAGCTTCGTGTGCTCGTTCACGTAGCCCGGCCCGCCCGGCGTCTGGTTCAGGTTCAGCCGGCCCTTCGAGCAAGCCACGATCTCCGCCACCCGCTGGAACAGACCGCGCGGGTACTGCCGGCAGTACGACGACATCCGCACGCCGTTCGGATACTCGAAATCGGCCGAAATATGGTCGTAAATGTTGCCGTGGACTTCATCCTGCGGCCGCCACGACGCCCCGCCCGAGGCATGCACCTTCACCGGATGCATTCCCATGATCCAGTTGCAGACGTCCACGTTGTGCAGATGCTGCTCCACGATCTGGTCGCCGCAGATCCACAGGTTCGAATACCAGTTCCGGTGCTGCCATTCAAACTCGCCCCAGCGCGGGTCCTTGCCTTTGGCCTGCTGGATCACCGGCGTGCCGACCCAGTAAGCGTACAGCGCCAGCACCTGCCCGTAATCGCCGTTCTTCAACTTCTCGACCGTCTCCGTGTACGCCGGATCCGATCGCCGCTGCGCGCCCGACACCACCGTCAACCGCCGCCGCTCCGCTTCCCGCGCCGCTTCCATGCACCGGCGCACACCCGTCGCGTCCACCCCGAAAGGCTTCTCGCAGAACACGTGCTTGCCCGCCTTGATCGACGCTTCGAAATGCTCCGGACGCCACCCGGGAGGCGCCGTCAAAAACACCACGTCCACGTCGGTCGCCAGCACCTTTTTGTACGATTCAAAACCCACGAACCGCGTGTCCGGCTTCACCTGAATCCGGTCCGCCATGCCCATTTTCTCGGCCTGCTGCCGCAACCAGTTCAGATTGCCCTCGAGTTTGTCCTCGAAAATGTCGCCCATCGAGTGCAATTCCACCGCCGGATCGCCGCGCATGGCGTCAATCACCGCCTGACGGCCTCGGCCGCCCGCGCCGATCAAACCCACTTTCAGCTTCGAGGGCGCCCAACCGGAGACCAGTTCCGGCTTGACGATCGTGAAAGCGGCCGCACTGGCCGCCGTGGACCCGGTCAGGAACGACCGGCGAGAGGGGATCTTTTTGGGAGTTTCCATAATT
>DNFG01000018.1 GCA_003487005.1 Bryobacterales bacterium | reverse complement strand
TCATATTTTGTTTGTTTTTTTTTTTTTAAATGAGAGGCGGACCACCGATATCTACACTTCCCCTCCACGACGCTCTTCCGATCTGTTGGACCCCGACTGCCGGACCGTCACCGACGAGGCACCGGTGTTGAGCGAGTATGCGGGGCTGGTGCTGGGAGGGGGCCGGGACGTGAATCCGCGGCTGTATGGGGAATTGCGTCTGGACGGAACAGAGGATCCGGACACGAGCCGGGACGATTTCGAACTGGCGTTGCTGGGCGAGGCGATTCAGCGCAAGATGCCGGTGCTGGCGATCTGCCGCGGGATGCAGTTGTTGAACGTGCACCTGGGTGGGACGCTCCACCAAAATGTCGAGGGGCATAGGCGGGTGGTGCATGAAGTGACGATCGCGCCGGAGTCGCTGGTGGCGAGGGCGGTGGGGGTGACGCAGTGCGAGGTGATGTCCCGGCATCACCAGGCGGTGAAGGATCTGGCGAGGGGCCTGAGTGTGACGGCGGCGGCGCCGGACGGGACGATCGAGGCCGTGCAGATGGACAGCCATGCCAAGTTGCTCGCGGTGCAGTGGCATCCGGAAGACGGGTTTGAGGAGAATCCGCACGACCGGCGTTTGTTCGAGTTTTTTGCCGCGAGTGTGTAGCCGCCGTGTCCCGCGCCCTCACCGTGAAAGGGTTCTTTGCGCGGCGGGGGCCGCTGGCGGCGGCGCATCCGCAGTATGAATTCCGGGCCGGACAATTGGAGATGGCTCTGGCCGTGGAAGAGGCTCTTGCGGAGCGGCGTCATTTGATCGTCGAGGCGGGGACGGGGACCGGCAAGACGCTTGCGTACCTGGCGCCGGCGCTGATCTCGGGCAAGCGGGTGATCGTCTCAACCGGCACCAAGAACCTGCAGGAGCAGTTGTTTTTCAAGGATATCCCGTTTCTTCGGACGTTTTTTCCCGAGCTGAAGGCGTGTTACCTGAAGGGACGGGCGAACTACGCGTGCCGGCAGAAGATCTACGACGCGGAACGGGAGCCGGTGTTGAGTGGTCTGGACGAGGTGTCCGATTTCCAGATCATCCGGGAGTGGGAGCAGACGACAGAGACGGGCGACCGGGCGGAGATCGACGGGCTGGCGGCGAGTTCGACGGCATGGGCGAAGCTGGATGCGCGGGGGGAGTTGTGCACGGGTCAGAAATGCGCGCAATGGGAGCGTTGTTTCGTGACGCTGGCGCGGCAGCAGGCGTGGGAGAGCGATCTCATCATCGTCAACCACCATCTGTTCTTCGCGGACCTGGCCGTGAGAGAGCAGGACCCGGCGGCGGGGGTGCTGCCGGAGGCATCGGCCGTTATCTTTGACGAAGCACACGAACTGGAGGACGTGGCGAGTCAGTATTTCGGGTTGACGGTGAGCAGCGGGCAGGTGGAGGATCTGATCCGGGACATCCGCGCCACAGCGAGGCGCAAGGAGTTTCAGTCTACGGATCTGGATCATTTGCTGGATATGGTGGGTTTGCACGCGGAACGATTCTTCCGTTGCTTTCCGGCGCAGGAGGGACGGAGCGGATTCGCGGGGCATGACTCGTTCCTGGCGGAACATGGGGAAGCGTACGCGTCTATTCTGAACGGGTTGGAGTTGCTGGCGGCGCATCTGCAGTTAGTCCGGCAGGCGCCGGAAGAGCTGGCGCCGCTGCACCGGAGGGTCGAGGAATTGGGGGGGCGGTTGCGGGAGTGGATGGAGGGGCGGAGTGAGTCGAACGTGTACTGGGTGGAGAGGCGGGGGCGGGGATGCTACCTGCAGGCGACGCCGATTGATGTGTCGGGACTGTTGCGGGAGCGGCTGTTCAACGATGGTCCGGTGACGGTGATGACGTCAGCGACGCTGGCGGTGGCGGGAAGTTTTGAGTACGCTCGCGTGAGGCTGGGACTGGAAACGGCCCGGGAGTTGATTGTCCCTTCGCATTTCGACTATCAGTCGCAGTGTCTGCTGTACGTGGCCCATCATTTGCCGGATGTGCGGGGGGCTGGGTATCTGGAGGCGGCGTCGCGGGAGATCGTGAGACTGTTGAGGCACAGCCGGGGGCGGGCGTTTGTTCTTTTCACGAGCTACCAGCAGATGAGGCAGGCGCACGAACGGGTGGAGGGCGAACTGGATTATCCGGTATTGTTGCAGGGGACGCGTCCGGCCCGGTCTCTCATCGAGGAGTTCCGGCGGACGCCGCATTGTGTTCTTTTCGCCACCTCTTCGTTCTGGCAGGGGGTGGATGTACAGGGTGACCAACTGAGCTGCGTTATCATTGATAAGTTACCCTTTGCGGTGCCCAGTGATCCGGTGGTGGAGGCGCGGGTGCGCGCGATACGCAGCACTGGCGGCAATCCGTTCTATGATTACCAGGTGCCGCAGGCGGCGATTGCGCTGAAGCAGGGGTTCGGGCGGCTGATTCGGAGCCGGACGGACCGGGGCGTGCTGGCGCTGCTGGACAACCGGATTACGAGGCAGCGGTACGGGCAGGTTTTCTTCGACAGCCTGCCGGATTACCGGTTCAGCACCGAGATTGAAGACGTGGAGTCGTTTTTCGACAATGTTTGAGCTGCGAGTGGAGCACTCATTTCCCGCCGGGCACGCGCTGCGCGGCTACAACGGCAAGTGTGCGAATATTCACGGGCACAACTACCGGGTGCAGGTGGCGGTGGCGGGCGAGCGGTTGAACGAAATCGGCCTGCTGATGGATTTCGGGGATCTGAAGAAGGCGCTGAGGGCGATCTGTGAGGAGTTGGATCACCAGTTCCTGAACGAACTGCCGGCCTTTGCGGAGATCAACGCGAGCGCGGAAAATATCGCCCACTACATCTACAGCCGGATGAAAGAGGCGCTGGCGGAGCAGATGTCCGCCAGCGGCACAAGTCTGATTGAAGTGTCCGTGCAGGAGACGGACACGGCTTGGGCCATCTATCGCCAGTAGAAGAGCTACTTCTGGTAGTAATCGGCGTTGATCTGCGTGAACTGCGCCCACTTCTCCGGCAGATCGTCGAGGGCGAAGATTGCGGAAACGGGGCAGACCGGTACGCAGGCGCCACAGTCGATGCATTCGACGGGGTCAATGTAGAGCAGTTCTGAGGTCTCGAAGTCAGGTTCATCCTTCTTGGGATGAATGCAATCGACGGGACAGGCGTCCACGCAGGCGGTGTCCTTGGTCCCAATGCAGGGCTCAGCAATCACGTAGGCCATAGTTGTACTCCCAGAGAGGTTAGATTCCCGAACTGGCGCGGATGAATCTGGAAATTGAAAATTGAGAATAGCATACACTTCCGTATGACCCAAGGGTGCGTGGTTGAACGGCGCGCGGACGGGGTTGAACGGCGGATAGCGGCTATTGAATGAGGCGTCGGACGCGGTCGAGAGCCTCGCGGGCCGGCTGGAAATCGGGATCGATGTCGAGGGCGTGCTGGAAGCAGTCGCGGGCCAGTCCAAAAAGCTGCTTGTCCAGATAGACGCGGCCGAGGTTGAACCAGGGCAGGTGGAATGAATCGTAGTGGGTGGCGCGTGTGGCGTGCTCGAGCCAGACGATGGCTTCGTCCGGGCGTCCGAGATCGATGAGGCAGAGGCCAATATCGTTGTAGGGACCACCGCGCGATGCATCCAGTTCAATGGCGTGGCGGGATTCGGCGATGGCCTCTTCGATGAGGCCCTGGAAGCGGAGGGCTCCGGCGAGGAAGGAGTGCGCCTCCGCGGTTGGGTGCAGGGCGATGGACTGGCGGCAAAGGTGGATGGCGGTGTCGAGATCACCCTGCTCCTGGAGTTGGCAGGCGCGGCGCAGGATCTCGTGCGCGAGGGTGGTCC
This sequence comes from Bryobacterales bacterium, assembly GCA_003487005.1. Lineage (GTDB taxonomy): Bacteria > Acidobacteriota > Terriglobia > Bryobacterales > Bryobacteraceae > PNKE01. The sequence continues at coordinate 5,458 of DNFG01000018.1, read as the reverse complement.
GCTCGTTGTCCATCTACGACCGTTGTATCCGAATTGGGCGGAACGCGGCAAGCGAATGGCCTAGAATGGGAAGCGTGATGATTCCAAAAGTGCGCAAGGCTGTTTTTCCGGCTGCCGGACTCGGTACGCGATTCCTGCCCGCGACGAAGGCGATGCCCAAGGAGATGTTGCCGCTGGTCGACAAGCCGCTGATTCAATACGGCGTGGAGGAGGCGATCCACTCCGGAATGAACAACATCATTATCGTGACGGGGCGGGGCAAATCCGCGATTGAGGATCATTTTGACGTGTCGTTCGAGCTGGAACAGATGCTGGAGGCGCGGCAGAAGAAGGACCTGCTCGCCTCGGTGCGGAGCGTTTCGGACTTGATCGATGTGTTTTACGTCCGGCAGAAAGAAGCGTTGGGGCTGGGGCACGCGGTCCTGCGGGCAAAGGAAATGGTGGCGAACGAGGCGTTTTCGGTCGTGCTTTCCGACGACGTGATCGACGCCGAAATCCCCTGTTTGCGACAGTTGCACGACATCTACGAGTTCTACGGCTGTTCCGTGCTGGCATTGATGGAGGTGCCGCCGGAGAATATTTCGGCGTACGGGGTGGTCGATGCCGAACCTGTGGCGCACAATGGGGGATCGGGGCGGCTGTACCGGATCCGGAACATGGTGGAGAAGCCAAACGCGGCGGATGCGCCGTCGAACCTGGCGATCATCGGCCGGTACATTCTGACGCCGGAAATCTTCCATTCAGTAGAGTCGATCGAACCCGGACGCGGTGGGGAGATTCAACTGACGGACGCATTGAAGCATCTGTTGCGCACGCGGCCCGTGTATGGCTACAAGTTCGAGGGCACGCGTTACGACGCGGGCGACAAACTGGGCTTCCTGAAGGCAACCGTGGAATTCGCGATGAAGAGGCATGACTTGGGAGAGCCCTTCCGGGAATACTTGCGGAGCATTCAGATCTAGACTTTGGGAGAGGGCATGAATCCGATACCGATCAATCTGCCGGTGCGGCTGAGCGAAGCCGCGGCGTTGGTGGACGCGATAGTGGAGTGCCGTGGCGGGCAGGAGGTGGACGCGGGTGTCCGGACCCGGTTGGGAGAGCGGTTGGGCTCCGCCGGGTTGAGTAGCCTGGCGGTGTATCCCGGGAGTCTGGAGGCGGATCCGGAGCAGCCGGGGGCCTATCTGATCGCGGTGGATGGACTGGCCGATCCGGCGCGGCCGGCGCCACTGCTTCTGCGGTTGGCTCCTTCAGGTGGTGCGGGGCCTTCAGCGGCGTACGCCGGCGTTCAGGAACTCGGACGGTTGCGTCCGCAGGGCGGGCGGGAGATGACCGTGCACGCCATCCCGTTTGCGCCAACCGACCGTGACAATATCGCGGCATTCATCCGCGGGCCTGGGCAGGGGTTTGCTCCGAGGCCGCAACAGGCCCGGCCGGCAATAGCGACGGGCAACCGGCATCCTGAGATTTCGCTGCCGGCCGCGTTTCGCGGTTTCCGGTCGATTCTGGATCGGAAAAAGCTGAATGTGGCCTCGACAGTGCAGCTTTCCGCCACTCGGGAGATGACCACGGACGATGTGATCACGGCGCGGGACGGCGAGAACCCGGTGTCCATCGGGCACACGAGAGTCTCGATCCGGCATCTGTACCATTGCGGGCTGTGGGCGGCGACCCGGGCGGGCTGGCGTGAGGGTTACACGGCTGAAGCCGATCACGTGATCGTCACAGGCTCGAATGACAACGAACTGGCTCGATCGCTGGAACAGGCGAAGGAGGCGATCCGGCACGCAGCCGGGTATACCAAATTCACGACCGACGCCTCGCGTCTCTTTGAACTCGAGGCGGACCTGCGGCATCCGCGCGCGTGGACGCCCACCGAAATTGATGACCGGTTCGCGCAACTGTTCGACGCTCGCGAGCAATCGTGGATTCTAGACGAGTTCGCGCGGCCGTTCTCTACCGGCGCGCGGGATATTCAACTCGGCGCCGAACAGATCAAGCGGCTGGCCGTGAAGTTCGGGCGGAGTCTGCAGCTCAACGAGGAGTTGTACGACGTGATCCAGCGCGAGAAGCGCGGCGAACCATTCGATTTCGAGCCGTCAATCGACGAAGCCGAGACGTTGACCACGCCAGAAGAGATGTTCTTCTACATGCAGTGGTTGAAGAGCCGGGGGCGGCCTGCCCAGTTGGTGCCGCCGAACCTGGGTTTCAAGAAACGGCAGGCATATCCCGTGGCGATGGAGTCGAGCGAAGAGAACGGCATCGGGCTGACCGGCTACGCATCGCACAAGATGTGGCCGGAGTTGTGTCCGCGCGTGGCGGCGGAGTTCGGTGGACAGCCATTGACGGAATTGGGTGCGCGTGTGCGGGAACTGGCCGCGGTGGCGCGGTTGTTCGACGGAACACTCTCCATTCACTCCGGCAGCGGCAAGCAGGCCGAAGTATTGCAGGAGATCGGTCACGCCACGGGCGGACGGTTGAATTACAAGATCTCCGGTGAATTGCAACTGCAGTTGCTGGACGTCCTGTTTGAGCAGCCTGCACACTCGCCCTGGCGGCAGATGTACAACCGGATGGCTGCCCGCGCCTACGATTTCGCGGCCCGCGGCGCATTCGGAGAAGAGAGTGAACTGGCTCAGCAGTACCGTGATCTGGGTAAGGGTTTCTACCTGGGAGATGCGCCGCGCGGACGGGTGGACGGGAATCTGTTCCTGGTGTTCTGGATCGGGAATCTGGCCGGGACACGCGATGTGAATGACCCGAACGGCGACACGCGCTTCTTCACGGAAAAGTTTCTGGATCTGCCGGCGGGGTTGCTCGAAGAGGTCCGGCGCCGGAATGCCGCATATGTGGAGTGGCTCGCGGCGAACCTGTTCTGAGGCCGCCGGGGGCGTGATGGACCGCACCGCGACCGGCTCTCCGGTGCGGACCGGACGTGGCGGGTTGCCATAGAGACGGGTCACGCCTGCGGGCGGCCTTCTCGCGAGGCGTCATCAGGCGCTTCGGCACCGCGGTCATCACCTCTGGCGGCCAGCCTCCATCTATCCGCGATCGCCGCCACCGCTCCATGGAGCGGCGAACATGCGGGGAGCCGCGTCCGGTGCGGGGCGCGGCTCCAGAGAAGTTGGACTACAGAGCGCGGCTGACGGCGATCATCAGAATCGACACCAGCGGGAGCAACAGCAGTGCTCGCTTGAGCCGTTTCGGGTCGTCGCCGGCGATGGCGCCGATAATCGGCGAACTCACAACCAGGCCGAGCCAGCCGGCGGTGACCGCAATGCCGGTGGCCGTAGCCGCCATGGCCGGAAACTTGATGTTGACGACAGCCAGGGTGGTTGGGAAGACCGGCGCCATCGCCATGCCGGCGAGGAACACCATCGCCCACGCCACAGCGGGACTGGCGAACTGCAGCATCAGGTACGTGGTAACCGCCATTAGCACCGCGGAGCCCATCAGCACGTTCTCGGGCGTTACGGAACCGAGGATCGGTGACACTGCGACACGCCCGACCAGCAGACCCAGTGCGAAGCCAAGCGAAAGGATCGTTAGCGCGCGGGCCTCTGGAACGCCCTGCGCGATCAGATGCCGCGCCAGCCAGTTCCAAACGCCCACTTCCGCGGCAACATAGAGAAACAGCATCAGGGCCAGGGCGATCAGGGCGGGATTGCCAAGCAGGTCGGTGACGGCCGAAGCCTGGAAACTCACCGCGCCCACCGGAGGCGGCATCTCGGTGATCCCGTGGAAGCCCAGGGTGAGCAGGGTCAGTCCGCCTGCAAAGACCAGAAGCCGGGCTGAGTCGTTCTTGAACAGGTTGGCGGCAATCAGCGGCGTCAGCAGGCCACCCAGCCCGAAGAACAGGTTCAGAAGGTTGAAGACACCGGCGGTGGAGAGAGCCTCGAGCTTGACATCGCCTGCGAGCGCGTTTGCGCCCGTCACGATGATGCCCCCGCCCGCGCCGAGCACCATCATGAACGCCGCGATGGGCGTGAAGCCGGCGGCCTTGCGCAGGCCGAGCAGCGCCATGGCGACCAGCCCGAGACCGAGCAGAAGACCGAGTTTCTTTCCCTGCGTGTCGATCAGCGGACCGACGAAGAAGGACCCAATCATCAAGCCGATGGCCTGAGCCATGGCAATGTTGCCGTTCTGCTTCGGACTGAGCGAATAGCGCTTGGAAAGGTCAGGAAGAATCGTGCCCAGCATGGCGGCGATCATGCCGTACACGAAGATGGCGAGAATGGCTGCGGTGATCAGCATAACTTCATGACTGTATCAGAACGCGAAGCCAAAAGAGCGGCCCCGGGGCCGCTCTTTTGGTCATGCTGGATCGGCGCGAGTCTCGCGAGGCTATTCCAGGACCACCGCGCCGAGGCCCGCGATCTGATAGATCGTCGCCGGACCTTTCACCGAGGCAGGATTAAAGGGCCGGTTCTGCTCTTCCGCTTCGTGTTTCGCGCGGGCGATGGCCTGTTCGTGCGTCAACTCGATCTTGACGAACTTGCCTTCCGCAGCCGCCATCTTGCCGACCGAATCCTTCGGGAACACGATGACCCCATCCTTCACCTTGATGCGAACGGCGGTCTTCGTGGCGGGATCGACGAGTTGCATCCAACAGCCTGCCTTCTCGCAGACTTCAGTGACCCTACCTTTCACTTGCACCTGTTTATCGACGAAATCCGCCGGCCGGCTGTTCAGATCGGCGATGGAGGTTTGCTGTTTGAGAGTCATGGGTTCACCGAGTTTGACCTCGGCGGAAAAGGCCAGGACGGCCGCGACGGAGGCGAGAATGAGAAGTTTCATACAACCACTATTATGAGTCGAATTCAACCGGCGCGAAAGCGGAATTGCCTGCGCCATTTTGCCGAGACTGCCGGGCGGTGAACGGGACCTGCGAAGCCGAACCGCCCGCCAGCGTCGCGCCCGGACTACTTCACTCTCCGCCGCCCCATCACAGAAACGCCCGGATCAGCCGCCGCTGAGCCTCCTTGAGTTGCCCGTGCGCCGCATCGAGTTCGTCCACCTTCTGCGCCAGACCCCGCAGCAGCCGCGTGCGCTCGATTGCGCCATTGATCACCAGCAGAAGCTGGGCGTTGTCCCACGGTTTCTCCAGATACTGATACAAACCCACCGCATTGATCGCTTCGATGGCACTCTGCTTGTCGGCGTGTCCGGTCAACAGCACTCGCGCGGCCTCAGGCTGCCGCTTCTTTGCTTCCGCCAGCAGATGCAGACCATTCATCCGGGGCATCAGGTAGTCGGTCACGATTACGTCCACCGGCCCCTCCTCCAACCGCCGCAGCGCATCCTCTGGCTTCGTGTGCGCCAGGATTTCGTACTCGGTTTCGAGCGAGAGGAACGCACGGATCGAGGTGATCACCATTTCCTCGTCATCAACAAGCAATACTTTCGGTGGTTTGGAATCTGACAAGTCTGAATGCTCCTCGAATGATGATTAGAGTTGCGA